>NZ_PIRO01000002.1 GCF_003048905.1 Campylobacter concisus | reverse complement strand
TTTAGGAAGTGACCAGTTAAGAGTCCCTCGATCTTGCTACCAAGTGGGCAGGCTTTGGGTGAGTCAGAGTGGATCTTAAAAAGTTTTTCTTTATCATTTACTGCGTTAAAGATTTGAAGGAGGGTTAGGTATTGGGGAGAGTATCACTGACTTGAGATATGGTGTTTGTGGGGCTGGGGTGTTTAGGCATCAAATAGTTATGTCAAGCATATGATGTTCGCTAGGCACTATTTCCTCATTATCTGCTATATCGTCCAAATTTTCTCCGTCACTATCTCTTGAATTTTGTTTTTCGCTCTCAAACTCACTTGCCTCTTCTTCATTTTTTTGGCGTTCATGTTCCTTTTCAGGGTCTATTTTATAAGACTCTTCCATCGGACGAACCTCTTTGATCTCTTCACTTTGTTGCGAGGCAAGCTCAGCTGCCATCAAAGACTGCATATCAAATCTAGCTTGTTGATTTGCATGCACTTGCGATACTACTGGTGCGTTTTGATTTATAAAGTTACTATTTCCTAAAGGTGTTACAGCCATTTTTTAGCCTTTATTTATGATGATAGTTTTATAGTTCGTATAAGTGACATTTGCACCGTTTTCACGTTTTAAATTTTCGCGTTTGGTATAGTCCACCTCGTATCTGCCAGCCCCTTTTACGCTAAATTCCACGCAAAATTTAGCAGCCATTTCTAGCACGTCTTCTGGCACTTTGCTCTTGTTTGTCTTGATGATGACATGGGCGCTTGGGGCGTCTTTTAGATGAAGCCAAATATCATCTTTTTTAGCAAGATCAAGCAAATTTATATTGCCTTTTTCATTTCTACCAACTAAAATCTTAAATTCTCTAACGTAAAAAATTTCAGTATTTTCGCTTACATCTTTTATATGTCTCTCTCTTTGTTTTGCCTTATTTTTTGGGCTTAAAATTTCAAGCTCATAAAGACTATTCGCTTCTTTTAAAAGAGATTTTAATCCTTCAAAAAACTCGATCTTTTCGCTTAAATTTCTCTTTTCTATCTCCACGCCAAGGGCTTTTGCGCGAAGCTTTTTTGATCTTGCGTAAAACTCATTTGCACTATTTTTTGGTATATCGCTAAGAGTTAGTTTTATCTCATTACCATCAAAATCTTTCAGGCAAATTTCTCTCTCATAACCCTTAAAATTTCCCAAATTTGCAAGCAAAAGCGATCCTAAATTCGCAGCTTCTTCACTCTTTCTCATCAGCTCACCTTTGTCTTCAAGCGAGTTTAAAATTTCGCTCATGCTATCTATCTTTTTTTGCACGCTTGTAAGCTTTGCCTCTTTTAAGCTAGATATCCTAGACTCATTTACTCTGACCGCTTCACTTCTAAAAAACGCCTCAAAGTCAGTTATGGGCTCGCACGGTTTTTCTTTGATGGTGATAGCTGGAAGCTCTCTTAAAACTTCGCCAGTTTCTATTTTACGGTAGCTATTATCGATGTGTCTTAGTGCCTCGATTATCACGTTGTTTTCGTCAGTTATTACAGCATTTGTAAAGCGGCCAGTAAATTCAAGATAGAGGATAAAATTTTCACTTTTATATGAGCCACTTTGCGTGCAGATAAATTTTAAAATTCTATTATCTTTCAAGCACTCAACGCTTTTTATATGCGAGGCGTTAAAGCGCTTTTTTAGGACGTTATCAAATGGCGCTTGATAAATTTTTGCTTCTTTTAGCTCGTCATCTTTGTAGATAGCGGAGTTTGATTTGTTTAGATCAAAGATGATCTTCTCGCCATTAAATTCGATCAAAATAGCCATATCATTAATGCGTTTTGCTTGGTTTATCTTTGTAAAATTTGATAAATAACTTGCCATTTGAACTAAATGTGAGTACTTCATGTGGGGATTATATCAGAAATGTTGCAAAAATGTTTTAATAAAAGCTTTATCGCTAGCTATGAAAAGAATAGTAAAAATCTGTTTTCTGATCCATGTTTAGTTTTTTCCAAATGTTTTATTTGTAATGTTATTAAAATATAAATTTTTCGTAAATTTTTTTCATAAAAATTTAAAATATATTTTTATATAATGATAACTATTTTTATAATATTAAATTTTCTTTAAGGGATGATAAATGAATAAATTTCGCATTAGTGCGGTGCTTTGTTTTGCTATTTCTGCTTTAAATGCTACTGATGTAAGCTTAGATGGAATTAACATTGAAGATAGCGCAGATGATGGTTACAGAGCCACAACGAGTGAGGTAGGCAAGACAAATACGCCAATTCTTGAGATCCCGCAGACGGTAAACGTTGTAACCCAGCAGCAGCTAAAGGATAAAAAGCCAGAGACCCTAGCTGAGAGCCTTCAAAACGTGAGCGGCGTTAGCTACGCAAACTCCACTGGAGGGGTATTTGACGCGGTTTTGAAGCGTGGATTTGGCAAAAACAGAGATGGATCGATCATGCGAAATGGCACTCCAGCTGGCGTTAGACACAGCTTTAACGCAACCGTGCAAACAGTAGAGGTGCTAAAAGGGCCAGCTAGCTTGCTTTACGGCGTGCAAGACCCTGGTGGCATCATGAATCTAGTCACCAAAAAACCGCTTTACGACTTTAGTCATGAAATTTACGCTGGCGCTGGCAACAACCACTACTATAACTATGGCTTTGATAGCACCGGACCTATCGGAGAAAGCGGCTTTGCGTATAGATTTATTTTCGATCAAAGCGGAAAACACTACTGGCGAGAGTATGGCAAATTTAAATCCGTGCTTGTAGCCCCAAGCCTCAGCTACAAAGGCGATGACTACCGTATCGATGCTGCCTACTCATACGGACGCTACACCGATCCGCTTGACCGCGGTAGCTACATGGTGACAAACAAAACTGCCGCATATAAAAACTGGGACGGGAAATTTCTACTAAGTGATCCAAAAAAGAGGCTCGATGAGAAATTTAACGAGATAAAGGGCGAAATTCACACGTTTGATGTCGGTTTTGAGAAAAATTTGAGCGAAAATTGGCTTTTAAAAGCAAACTACGCCTTTACAAGATCGATGCACGAGTACGGACAAATGAGGGTTAGAAATTTTGCTCCAGCAACCGGCTTAGTCACTAGAGAGAATTCCTACTATCGCGATTTTGAACACAGAACTCACGCTGGTGGGGTAAATTTAAACGGCATAGTTGAGACCGGCCCCATCTCGCACAACCTAATAACAGGCGTGGATCTAAAAGAGGAGCTTCGCCGCAGGGCAAATTCTTATAGAAGTCAAGGCGGAGTAAATAACGTAAATTTATATAACCTAGTCTTTGGCACCGCCTCTTTAGTAAAAACACCAAATCAAAACGACAAACAATATCAAAGGATACGAAGCATTGGCACATACGTGCAAGATAATATAAATTTAACCGAAAATCTAATCTACGCACTCGGCTTAAGATACGAGTACTACGATCAGCTTGGTGGCAAGGGCGAGCCATTTAAAACAGCCACCGACAGCCACGATGGCAAGCTGATATATCAAACTGGCCTAGTCTATCTACTAAACAAAGAGTGGTCGGTATATGCAAACTACGCTCAAAGCTTTAAGCCGCAAATATCTATGAATGACGATCTTGGCTCGCTAGATCCTGAAGAGGGCAATTCTATCGAGTTTGGAAGCAAATTTCAAAACGATAGCATTACAGCTACCGCAGCTATTTTTGATATCAAAAAGAAAAACGTAGCCTATAGCCTAAACAACATCACTTACGCAAGTGGCGAGGTGCGCTCACGTGGCTTTGAGCTAGACGCGAACGGCAAAATAACAAAGGGGCTTACTTTAGGGACCAGCTACGCCTATACAAAGACAAAGACTCTAAAAGACGAGGAGAACACTTGGAAGGTTGGCAAGCCATTTGACGCCACACCAAAGCACCAGGCAAGCTTGCTCGCAAACTACGACTTTACACACCTTGGCTTAAAGGGCTTTAGGCTAGGCGGTGGGGCTAGATACTTTGGCTCATGGTTTGCCTACTCAAATTCTGGTAACGCGTACAAGATGCCCCATGCTGTGACTTATGACGCATTTGCAAGCTACACAACCAAAATTTCAGGCTATGAGACAAATTTCCAGTTTAATGTGAAAAATTTGACTGATAAAATTTACTACACTTCTTATAACTCAGAGGGCAACAATATCCTAGCCATTGTGCCAGGATATGGCAGGCAGTTTATGCTGACTGCGTCGGTTAAATTTTAATTTTACTAAGCCTTTTGGCTTAGTAAATTTTCTTTAAATTTAGCAATTTTCGTTAAAATCGCCTCAAAAATTTAAAGGAAATTTATGAAACAAACTATCACCGAGAAAATATTTTCAGATCACGTTGGCAAAGAGGTAAGCGCAGGAGAGATCATCGAGAGCAAGATCGATATGATCATAGGTAACGACATCACGACGCCTATTTCGATCAAGCAGTTTGAGCGAAGTGGCGCTAAAAAGCTAGCTAACCCAGACGGCTTTGCTATCGTGATGGATCACTACATCCCAACAAAAGATATCTTAAGCGCAAATCAAGCTAAAATTTCACGCGAATTTGCCTACAAACACGACCTTAAAAACTATTTTGATGAAAAAGATATGGGCATCGAGCACGCACTTTTGCCTGAAAAGGGACTAGTCATCCCAGGCGACGTCATCATCGGCGCAGACAGCCACACCTGTACACACGGTGCCCTTGGAGCGTTTAGTACTGGCATGGGCAGCACCGACCTAGCTTATGCCATGATCACTGGCAAAAACTGGTTTAAAGTGCCTGAGAGTATCAAGGTCGTCTTTAAAGGTAAGCTTGATAAGCACGTCTACGGCAAGGATCTCATCCTTGAGATCATCCGACAAATAGGTGTTGATGGTGCACTTTACAAGGCGCTTGAGTTTAGTGGCGAGGTGATAGAGGGCCTTAGCATGGATGATAGATTTTCAATGTGCAATATGGCGATCGAGGCTGGTGCAAAGAGCGGTATCATCGCGGTTGATGAGATCACAAAAGAGTTTTTAAAAGATAAAATTTTGCGTGATAAACCAAAATTCTTCTACTCAGACGAGGGCGCAAAATACGACAAAATTTTAGAGATAGATGTCACAAACCTTGATCCAGTTATCGCATATCCATTTTTGCCAAGCAACGGCAAGAGCGTAAGACAAGCGGTTCGCGACGATCTAGCTATCGATCAGGCATTTATCGGCTCATGCACAAATGGCCGTCTAAGCGACCTTCGCATAGCAGCGCAGATCCTAAAAGGCAAAAAAGTAGCCCGCAAAACAAGGCTCATCATCACTCCAGCGACGCAAAAGATCGCAAGAGTTGCCGAAAAAGAAGGCTTAATCGACATTTTCATCGAAGCAGGAGCGGTTGTGAGCAACCCAACTTGTGGTGCTTGCCTTGGCGGATATATGGGAATTTTAGGTGCAAATGAGCGCTGTATCTCGACGACGAATAGAAATTTCGTAGGACGTATGGGCGATAGAACGAGTGAAATTTATCTAGCCAACTCAGCAGTTGTAGCAGCCTCAGCCATAGCAGGTAAAATCGCCGATCCAAGGGACTTATAAAAAATAATATGGATAGTTTGATATCTGACTCATTGAAAATTGTACTTGGTGCAGTCCTAACAATGTGTGCGCAATGGGTGTACGCTAATCTAAACACGAAAAAAGAGAAAAATAAACTCAGGCGACAAAAGCTAGAGGAAGCGTTTATTATAGTTGGGGATATTTTAGGGGGAGTACATTACAAAGTAGCTTTATTAATAAATCCAAATTTAAATATAGAAAATCCAAAATTTGAAATTGGTAAATTACACTCGCTTATCAGTTTTTACGCACCAGAACTGCAAGAGGACTATAAGGATTTTATGTCTACATATCAAGAATCCGGTCCGCTTATCCTAAACAAATTCAGAACTTTAGATAGTGATGACAAAAGAATAGAGGCAACAACTGAGGAGCTAGTACAAATGATCTTTTCGCTAAGCTCAAAAGGCAATATAATTAAAGAAAAGTTAGCTAAAATAGCGCAAACACTATAAATTAGTTGTTGCGGCGAAGCAAATAATGTTTTATTGTAAAATCACCGCAACATCTAAATGGCGTATTAAAATGCTGTTATAGTTGCCAAAAGACCAAAGATTATGCCTGGGAAGTTTGCAGCAGAAAGTGGATAGTCTTTTTTAGCTTTTAATAGGCCGTAACTTGTCCAGATTGTGCAGTTTAGTGCGGCTGCCAGTGGCTGTATAAAAGGCGTCTTGTTGCCGTCAAGGTTACCCATTATTTGTGGGATGTATGAAAAGTACATAACAACTGATAGGTATGTGCCGATCCAGCCTAAAATTTGTAGATTTTGCCATTATATCTTTTTAAATAGTAGCAAGCAAATGGATAAAATAGCCATGATTTTTACTGCGATTAAGATGGTTTTAGTAAAATTGAGCATTTTAAAAGGATAAAAATGCCAGATATAGTATATGACAAAGCAAAATGGCATTGGGGTGCGAAAGATGCGCCGACTGATATACCGCATGAAAACGGTGCAACACACATTGCATTTTTCTTTCGCTGGTGCATGGAACACAAATTTTACTCAAAGGAATTTGCGGCAGATTTTGCGGACGATATAGCACAGATGGATGAAAATTTTAACTATCGTCAGTATCTTTTTGATGCTATGGACGGCGTACTTGGAAGTACGGAGCTAAATACTGTTGGTAAAGCCTTTGCAAAAGCTTACTATACGACTGATCGGACAAAATTTGCCAAAATGTATGGTTGGTATTTGCAGGATTATACGGATTTTGTTTCGCAAAAATTTGGTGAAAAATACTTTGATAACGCCTATTTTTATATAGAAAACTCACAAGAAAACTATGCCTTGATCAAAGCTATCATTGATCGTCGCTACGAGGAATTTTTAACAATGAAAAGGGCAAAGCAGGCTTAAATTTTACAAGTAGCATAAACAAAAATAAGTTTTTATCACATATTTTTGGTAGATCAAAGCCGCTTTTAGCTAAATTTAGCCTCATAACTTTCTTAAGGGAAAAGATGCAAACTTGCGTGATTTTAGCAGGTGGCAAAAGCTCGCGTATGGGGCAAGATAAGACACTTTTGCCATTTGGTGGTTTTAAGACGCTTACTCATTATGAGGTTGCGAAATTTAGCAAAGTTTTTGGCGAAGTTTATGTAAGCTCAAAATTTGAGAAATTTAGCCCAGCACTAAAGCTTATAAAAGATGAAAATAGCAATAACTATTCGCCAATGCTCGCGCTTTACTCCATTCTTAAAAATTTTGATCATAGTATTTTTGTGATACCAGCTGATATGCCATTTTTTGATCTTAAAAGTTTAGAAGAGCTTGCTAAATTTAAAGATGAATTTGACATGGTCGTGGCTAGTGATAATGAGCACATTCACTCGCTTTGTGGTTTTTTTAGCCCAGGGCTTGCCACTTTGGCTCATGAGTTTTATTTAAAAAATGAGCATAAAATTGGACTTTTGAGAAAAAGCTGTAAATGCAAAGTCGTAAATTTTAAAGATAGTGAGCAGTTTTTTAACGTAAATTTCCCTGACGAATACGAAATGGCAAAGAAAATCCAAGAAAAGAAGATAGATGATGAGTAAAATTTTATTATTTTTAAGCCTTGGCCTTAGTTTTTTGATGGCAAGTGGGCTAGATGATTTTAAAAGAGCACAAGAGCTGGAGCAAAGTGGCGACATAAAGGCTGCGATGCAAATTTATAAAGAGCTAGCCAAAAGCTCTTTAAACGAGCAAAAAGTGGTGCAAAATGTGCAAGAGAGCGAGCCAGCACCAAGAGAGGCGAAGCTAAAGCAAGCCGATCTTTTAAGAGAAGATAAAAATGGTAAAAATTTACAAAATGCACTTGGTATCGAGCTTTATAAATTTAACTACCTTTTGCCAGTAACTTATGCCAAAAATGTGCCAAACGATGAGCGAAAAAGCGTTGAAACTAAGTTTCAAATAAGCCTTGCAAAGCCGTTATTTTATGACCTATTTGGGTTTAGAGAGAGCCTTGTGGCAGCCTACACGCAGACATCTTGGTGGCAGATAACAAGAACTTCAGCGCCATTTCGTGAGACAAACTATCAGCCAGAAATTTTTCTAAATTTTGCTTCGCCAAAATATTTGGAGCAAATAGGTATTAAAAACCTAAAATTTGGACTTTTGCATGAGTCAAATGGACGAGATGGTAGCAATTCAAGAAGCTGGAATAGAGCTTATGTGCAAAGTGATTTTGTTTTTGGCAAGCTTAGCATTTCGCCAAGAGCTTGGATGGTAGTGGGCAATAAGGGCGATAATAAAGATATATTAAAATACATAGGACACGGCGATGTAAGGCTTAGCTACAACCTTAATGATCACATTTTTAGCCTAATGCTAAGAAATAACTTACATTTTGATAAAACAAATAAAGGTGCTGCTGAAATTTCATATATGTTTCCTATCTTCTCAACCGGAGTTTATGGCTATTTACAGTATTTTACGGGATATGGCGAGAGTTTGATTGATTATAATAGGCATACTGATAAATTTGGTCTCGGTTTTATTGTTTTAAAATAAGCTAAAATTTTTAAACTTATAAAATGGCTAAATTTAGGCAAACAGTCATAAATTTACTCAAATATGTCAAAAAAATTTAATTAATCAAAAAACTTAAAAATATTAGAAAAAATACAAGCAAATTTTGCTAAAATCTTAAGCAAAATCTCAGAGCAAAGGAGTTTTTATGAGCGGAATCTCACTAATTGTCTGTTTTGTTGTAGCCATCATACTTATGATCGTTATGATCTCTAAGCTAAAAGTGCATCCATTTTTGGCACTTATGAGTATTTCTTTGGTTCTTGCGATCATCGCAGGCATCGATCTATCCAAGATCCCAGCGATGATAGGTGTTGGCTTTAGTGGCACATTTAAGAGTATCGGTATCGTTATTATCTTTGGAACGATCATCGGCACTGTGCTTGAAAAAACGGGAGCTGCTTTAAAGCTAGCTGATATGGTCGTAAAACTAGTCGGACAAAAGCGTCCAGAGCTTGCTATGCTCATCATGGGCTGGGTTGTTGGCATACCGGTATTTTGCGATAGTGGATTTGTCGTTTTAAACTCTATTCGCGAGGCGCTTTATAAGAAAATTTCAGCAAGCCCAGTCGCGATGTCAGTCGCACTTAGTGGCGGCCTATACGCTTCTCACGTCTTCATCCCGCCAACCCCTGGCCCAATAGCAGCTGCAGGAACACTTGGTCTTGGCGGAAATTTACTCCTTGTCATCATTATGGGAACAGTCGTTTCAGTGCCTGTTTTGATAGCTGTTTATTTCTTTTCAAAGAGTGTTGGCAAAAGTGTGACTATCAGCGACAAAGATGCTGACGCTACTATCACAGCTACCTACGAAGAGCTTTTGAAGAAATTTGGCACGCTACCTAGTGGATTTTTGAGCCTTGCACCTATTATCATGCCTATCATTTTTATGGCGATCGGCTCTATTGTCGATGTTTTAGCAAAACAAGGCATGTTTGATAAAACGGCTCTCTTGCCAAAGATACTTTTATTTTTAGGAAATCCTATCATTGCTCTTGCAATTGGCGTGATCTTTTGCGTATTTTTATTAGTAGAAGCCAGAAAGATAAGAGAATTTGACCATATCACGAACGAGTCTTTAAAGATCGCTGGACCGATACTCTTTATCACAGCAGCTGGCGGTGTTTTGGGTAATGTCATCACTGAGGCCGGCTTTGTAAATTTCATAAAAGAAAACGCAACCGCCATAAAAGCGATAGGAATTTTCTTCCCATTCATCATCTCAGCCGTGCTAAAAACCGCTCAAGGAAGCTCGACCGTGGCTATCATCACGACAGCATCTATCATGGGCGCATTTAGTGCCGACAACTCGCTCATGCATACACTTGGCTTTACGACCGAGCTTTCGGCTGCACTTTGCGTCATGGCGATAGCATCTGGTGCGATGTGTGTATCTCATGCAAATGACAGCTACTTCTGGGTTGTGACAAATTTTAGCAAGATGAGCGCAGAACAAGGATATCGCACACAAACAGCTATGACGTTTATAATGGGCATCGTTGGTATAATTAGCGTTTACATATTATCTTTGGTGCTTTTATGAGAATTTTAGTTGCGATTGATTCATTAAAAGGCTCGCTTAGCTCGCTTGAGGCGGGCCTTGCTGTAAAAGAAGGACTAGAAGAGATTGGCTGTGAGGTCGTTGTCAAGCCTATCGCAGATGGTGGCGAGGGTAGTGTAGAGGCGATGGCTGATGCACTTGGTGCGAAATTTATAGATACGATAGTTAAAAATCCACTTGGAATTGAAATTTTAGCTAGATATGCACTAAAAGATGACCTTGCAATACTTGAAATGTCAAGTGCTTCTGGCCTTACACTCATAAATCCAGATGAGAGAAATCCACTAAAGACTAGCACATTTGGCTTTGGTCAGATGATAAAAGATGCCATTGCTAAAGGTGCCAGAAAATTTATCATAGGTATCGGTGGAAGTGCAACAAATGACGCTGGTACAGGCATGCTTAGTGCACTTGGCTTTAAATTTTATGATAAAGATGGTGTTTTACTTGAAGGAAAAGGCGAAAATTTAGCCAAAATTTATGAGTTTACAGATGAAGAGGCACTAAAAGAGCTAAAGGATTGCGAATTTTTAATCGCCTGCGATGTAGATAATCCGCTTTATGGCATGAATGGAGCAGCCCACGTTTATGCCCCTCAAAAGGGTGCAAATGGCCGCATGGTAAAAGAGCTTGATGATGGGCTAAAACACTTTGCAGCTCTTGTAAAGGAAAAGACTAATAGTAAATTTCACACACAAAAAGGTGCTGGCGCAGCTGGCGGACTTGGTTTTGCATTTGTGGCATTTTTAGGAGCGAAACTTCGCCCAGGTATTGAGATCATTACACAGACTATTGCGCTTGAGGATGAGATCAAAAAGGCTGATCTAGTCATCACTGGCGAAGGCCGCATGGACTTTCAAAGCTCAATGGGCAAGACACCAACTGGGGTTGCAAAACTAGCCAAAAAGTACCATAAGCCAGTGATCGCATTTGCTGGAAGCGTACAAAAATGTGCCAAAGATTGCCACAAAAATGGGATTGATGCCTATTTTTGTATATTAAATGAACCAGTAAGTCTTGAAGAAGCGATGAGAAAAGATGTCGCGATTAGAAATTTAAAGATGACAGCAGAGCAAGTCATTCGCCTTTATATGCTGAACTACAAAGCATAAATTTAAGAAGATAGAAGTTTATTTTCTATCTTTTTCCCACTTCTTTCTAAAATTTACTATCCAAATTCTATCTTTTAAGTGCTACAAAAATTCTCAAAATTTAATACATTTTGCAAAAATATAAAATAAACTTTAGAAAAAATATTTACTATGTTAAAATAAGAAAAAATTCTAAAAAGAAAGGAGAATTTTTATGCAACAGACCTTAAATTCTCGTCGCAGCTTTATTGCAGCTGCAGGATTATTTTTTGCTACGACCGCACTAAAGGCTGCACCAAAAGACTTTAGTGGTAGTAGTGTTCGTTACGGCATGGCGATAGATCTAACAAGATGTGTTGGATGTCAGTCATGTACTATGAGCTGTATGTTAGAAAACGACGTTCAGCCAGGCGCTTTTAGAACCATTGTTTCCGAGTATGAGGCAAGAGATAAGAGCGGTAAAATGGCAGTCATTGCGTCACTTCCAAGGCTTTGCAACCATTGCAACAATCCAGCCTGTATTAGTGTTTGTCCAACTGGTGCTAGCCATCAAAGAAGTAATGGCATAGTAAAGATTGATACAAAAGAGTGCATAGGCTGTGCGCTTTGCGTAGAGGCCTGTCCATATCACGCAAGATATCTTAGTATGCATACCTATAAGGCCGATAAATGCACCTTTTGTGACCACAGACTAAGAGCAGGGCTTCAGCCAGCATGCGTAGAGAGCTGTGTGGGCGGTAGCCGTATAATAGGCGATCTTAACGATCCTAACTCAAATATCAGAAAATTTCTAGCCACACACGAGACTATGGTTATAGATAGCCCTAAAAATACAAATCCACAGGTTTTCTACCACGGCGTTAGTGAGATTTTGGCTAAAAACGATAAGAAACTCGAGCTTGATAATGGATATAAAAAGGTTATCAGCTGGAGCGAAGAGATAGCACAGTAAAAGGAAATAAATAATGCAAAGAAGAGAATTTTTAAAAAGATCAGCCGTGCTCTCAACACTAACCACGAGTGCTATGCTGGCAGATGAAGATAAGGATGACTATAAACCGCAGTCAAACTCGCTAGAGCCCGAATTTCGAGTAAAGGACGGTAAAATTTCACTTAGTGATGGACATAGTGTTATCTTTTCGATGTGCCATGGCTGTACGACGAAGTGTGGCATAAGACTTCATGTGGATGACAAAAACGACCGAGTTTTAAGATGTAGTGGCAACCCATACCACCCACTCTCAAACGTACACTGGGCAAATTTTGACACATCGATAAATGACGCACTTCTTGCCACAACACTAAGCGGCGAAGATGAAAAGCGAGCCACGGTTTGCGCTAGAGGGGTGATATTGCCTGAGATGATAGACTCACCTGCAAGGATACTAACTCCGCTAAAAAGAGTTGGCAAAAGAGGCGAAGGCAAGTGGAAGAGCATAAGCTTTGAGCAGCTAGTAGAAGAGGTCGTAGAGGGCGGAGATCTCTTTGGTGAGGGGCATGTTGATGGGCTAAGAGCGATATATAGCGACGAGCTAATTGATAGCGAAAACCCAGAGTACGGCACTAAGCGTAATCAATTTTTAAGTTTTTATCTATATGACGGGCGCTCTGACATTGTTGATCGCTTTGTTAAAAAGTCATTTGGCACTATAAATCACTACTCTCACGGCGGAATTTGCGGTGGTGGCTTTAGGGTCGGCGGCAAGATCGCACACAACGCAAAGGGTTTTGCACATACAAAACCAGACTATGAAAACTCTAAATTTGTTATCTACTGGGGCACTTCGCCGTCAAATGGTGGCAACCCTTTCCAAAAACAGGCAAAAATGCTCTCTTATGCAAGAGGCACTAGAGATGACTTTAGCTACGCAGTGGTCGATCCAAGCGTTACAAATGCTGTAAAATACGCCTCTTCAGACAAAGGCCGCTGGATAGCGATAAAGCCGGGCACCGACTCAGCTCTAGCTATGGCGATGATACGCTGGATCATAGAAAATGAAAAATACGCTACAAACTACCTTATCCAGCCAAATTTAGACCAGGCAAAGCTAGCAGGCGAGATACACTGGTGTAATGCCACGCATCTAGTCATCACCGAAAAAGACCACAAAGACTATGGTAAATTTGCACTTATCAACAATGAATGGCAGGTTTGCTCACAAGATGGCAAGATACAAAGCTACAAGGTAAATGAACCAGCCAAGCTCTACTACAAAGGTAAAATTTTAATAGACGGCAAAAAGGTCGAGGTAAAAAGCTCAATGCAGCTTTTAAAAGAATCAGCTTATAAACATAGCTTAGAGGAGTACTCAAAAATTTGTGGTGTAAGCATTGAAGATATCATCTGGCTTTGCGAAAATTTCACCAAAAACGGCAGACAGGTGAGCACAAACGTGCATGGCGGTATGATGCATACGCAAGCCGGTATGACTACTTTTGCGATACTTTGTCTAAACACACTCATGGGCACTTATGGCTACAAAGGCGGCAACGTCAATGCAAGTGCCGGCACACACGAGTTTTTAAAGGGCAGATATGACCTTGAGAGCTTTGAGGGCGCTTATAAACCAAATGGTCTAAATTTATCAAGATCAGGCAAATACTACGAAACAAGCTCTGAGTATAAGCGTAAAGTAGCAGCTGGCGGCAGCGGCTATCCATCAACTCAGCCATGGTATCCTATCTCAATGCCACTTGTAAACGAAACTCTTACGAGCCACAAGGCTGGCTATCCATACAAAGTAAAAGTTTTCATAAACTACATGACAAACGTACTTTACGGACAAGCAGGACTTGAAAGAGCGGTTTTAGACGTACTAAAAGATAGTAAAAATTTACCACTTTTTGTGGGCATAGACGCCTTTATGAACGAGACAAACGCCTATGCTGACTACATCGTGCCAGATGGGGTAAATTTAGAAAACTGGGCACTTCCAAACTCTCTTTGGGGAACGATCGCTAAAACTTCAGTCGTGCGCTATCCAGCCGTTAGCTCAAAGCAGGCAAAGGATAAAAACGGCGGCGCGATCGACGTTGAGGCATTTTATATAGCCGTAGCAAAGAGGCTTGGACTAAAAGGCTTTGGCAAAAATGCCTTCAAAGACAAAGATGGAAATTTCATGGACCTTGACGTAAAAGAGCAGTATTACGCGGCTGCACTAGTAAATTTAGCCTTTGATGGTGAGGGTGTGAAAGATATAAGCGACGAGGACAAAAAGCTTAGTAAGATATCAAGAGTGATGACAAAACTCGATCCTTATCTAAAAGACGAAGAGAAGCCAAAAGTAGCGCACATACTAGCAAAAGGCGGCAGATACGATAGCTACGAGAGCGCATATAAGGGTGATAAAGCAACCATAAAAGTGCCAGCGCCTACGCCAGCTTCTATCTACTATGAACCACTTGGCGGACACAGGCACTCAATAACAGGCGAATTTATGCCAGGAGTGCCAAGCCTGATGCTACCAGTAGCAAGTGACGGCACGCCGCTTGAGGAATTTTTCCCACGCTCTGAGTGGAAATACACAGTGAGCTCAAGAAAGTCAAATATCCAACACTTCTACACCTTTGTTAGCCCAAGGCTAAGAGCTGTTCATCCTAGCAACTTCATAAGGATAGCACCAGATATCGCAAGTGAGCAGGGCATTCGCTCAGGCGATAAGGTCAAAGTGACTACTCCTTATGGAGCACAAGTTGGCGAGGCGTTTGTGACGGATGGCGTTGCTAGCGGAGTTATTAGTATCGAGCATGGATTTGGTCATGATGAGTTTGGTATAAGAACGCACATCGTCGATGGAAAGCCAGCTTTTGGGATCGCAAATTTAGAAAAAGGGGTCAATCATAATAAGCTTGGACTTCTTGATCCAAAAAGAAATGGCGAATTTAGTTTAAATGACTGGTTGGTTGGCACTTGTGCTAGACAAGCACTTCCTGCAAAGATAAGAAAGATCGGCTAGGCCGATATAAATTTGGCGAGTAGAATAAAATTTGCTTGCCAAATTTCGCTTTTTGTAAGAGCTTTTGACTGATGGATTGTAAATTTAGATACAGAGCAAGCTTTTAGGCTGCTTGCAAGCTAAAATTTCCTCATATATTTATAGGGTTTCATAGTTAAATAATGTTTTAAATTTTGCATGAGTTAAATTTAGTATTGCTAGTTTGCTTTGGCTTTAAGCGCTCTAGTTTGCTAGATCCTCAGCTACTTTTGCAGCAAGTTTTAGCTTGTCGCTATCAAAGTGGGTGTAAATTCTTGAGGTATTTAAGCTTGCATGCCCTAGAGCTTCTTGCACCAAAACAAGGTCCTTTTGCTTTTTGTAAAGCATCGTTGCAAAGGTGTGGCGCAGCATGTGAGCACCATTTTTCTCTTTTCTAATACCAGCCTTAAAAAGGATCTGCTCCACTATGCGACTTACGTAGGCTTGCGTCAGCCTGGTGCCTTTTTTGTTTATAAAAAGATAACCTTCTTTATTGATGTAGTTTATAGCTATGGCGTTTAGATGAGCTTCTATTAGGTGACGTTTTATCATAACGATGCGGTATTTGTTACCTTTGCCTCGGATCCTAATGATAAAAAGATCGCCATCTTCAGTGATATCTTTTCGTTTTAAGTTTAGCGCCTCACTTACACGAATGCCAGTAAAAATTATCGTTTTTATTATGAGCTTATTGCGATTTGAGTTTTGCTTAAAGTCACTTTCTTCGATCGCATCAAGAAATTTTTTGACCTCATCTTCACCCATAAACTCAGGCAGCTTTTGCCCTTTGTTGCCACTCACTCCGCCCCAGTTTTTTAAATTTATATCAAAAACATGGGCCTTGCCATCCTCTTCGTTTTGTTTGTCTAAAAATGCAAAGAAATTTATCACTGAGATGCGGTAATTTTTCTTGCTAGCATCGCTTAGCCCGCCAGTCGTGCTAGCCAATATTTCGCTTAACAGCTCTTCATCAATCTGCTTTAGGCTACTAAGCTCGTAAAATTTCATCGTTTCATATATTTTTTTAAGTGGATTAAAGTAGGTATTTATACCAGTAAGCCCTGCATTTCTCGCACTTTTTACCAAACCATCAAGCTGATCAATGTTCTTTACCTCACGGCTTAGAGCGTAATTCACACTTGCAAGTGCTTTTGGATCTCGAAGCTCTTTATTCGAAAGTGAGCTAAGTTTAAATTTGACGTAGCGAGTGAGCCAAAATATAAATGAGTTTTCAAAATTATCTTTACAATCAAGCGGGTATTTCAAACCAATAACCTTAAATTTTTATTTTGAAAAGTATTATATTTGAAATTTTATAAAATCTACTCTTTTTAAAATTCAACTATAAAAGCTTAAGCAAATATCCATTTTCAGCGGCTTCAAGCTTATATTTATGCATCTTATCAAGTTCTAAAACCACTCTGAAATATCTATCATGCCAGCCTATGATCACATTTTTAAAATATTCATTTTCAAGTTTTAAGCTCTTAGTTTTAAAGCTTCTTGGCGGCTTTGCAAAGTCAAGAACGATCTTATTTTTCTCATAAGCAAAATGCTTTAAATTTTTAGCTTTTGTAGCGATTTTTAGCTCTTTGTCGTTGGCTAGAAAGCTTATAAAACCTAAAAATTTAACATCCTTTTTATTTTTGACACTATCAACTGGTTTTGTACTAGGCTCAATCTTTATTTCGACCACCTTTTGTTCAGGCTTTATGGTAGTTTCTTTTGCTTTATCTGTGCTAAGATCGATCACTACAACATTTGGAGTTGGCATATCTGAAGTTTTATTTCTATCTTTATTTGAAATTTTAGTTTCATTTTTTTCTATTATCACAGGAGTGCTTACTTTTTGGCTAGGCATATTTGCCATTGTGACCGAAACATCTAGCTTTTTTGCCACAACTGGTTCTGGATTTTTCACTTTATTTAAAGCAAATTCATCGCTGTAATCGATAGTTTTATTTATATCAGCTAGTCTTTTTTCCTTTATGGTGCCGTCATTTGCTCTATATTTTATGGTGACATCTAGTAAAAGTGCCGCATCACTTGGAAATTTAAACGAAAGAGAATCAAATCTATCAAATTTTTCTATGATATTTGTTGTCATAACGCTTGTATTTAGCTCGCTAATAGGCATAAATGGGTTCTCTCTAGCAAAGACGCTTATTGCAAATATAGATAAAACTAACCAAAATTTTTTCATCATTCCTACTTTTTATTAAAGTCTGGCTCAAGGCCTTGTAATTCAAAATAATCTTTTTGCAGACGCGCGTTCATTTTTTTTAAAATTTCCACGTCTTCGCTAAGCCTCTCTTTTTTACTTTGAAGGCTTAGCATAACATCAAGCGAGCGTTTGCCAAACATCATATTGCCTACATAAAAAGCAAACATAGCCACACAAATGGTGGCTATGACGTAGCGTAATGTCGGTCTAATGTATTTTAAAATTTTATGAAATATGCCATCAGTGTTGCCATATTCGTCTAAAATTTCGCTCAAATATTATCCCCCAAAAACTCTCCAGCCTCAAGTTCGATCTCGAGCAAACGGTTGTATTTTGCGTTGCGCTCGCTTCTTGAAGTAGCACCTGTCTTTATCTCGCCAGTATTTAGTGCGACTGCAAAGTCAGCGATGAACGCATCTTCGCTCTCGCCGCTTCTATGACTCATTATGCAGCGATATCCATTTCTTTGAGCAAGGCGAACAGTTTGCATAGTTTGTGTGACTGAGCCTATTTGATTTGGCTTAATTAGGATCGCATTTGCGATGTTTTTCTCGATACCTTCGCGCAAAATTTTCTCATTTGTGACAAAAAGATCGTCGCCAACTAGCTGCACTTTGCTGCCAAGCCTTTTTGTAAGCTCAGCCCAACCGCTCCAGTCATCCTCGCTAAGGCCATCTTCGATAGAAAATATCGGATATTTTTCACAAAGTTTTTCGTAGTAGCTAATGAGCTCGTCGCTGCTAAATTTCTTACCCTCAAGCTCGTATTTGCCGTCTTTGTAAAGCTCACTTGAAGCGACGTCAAGGGCAAGTTTGATTTGGCTGCCTAGCTCATATCCAGCCTCTTTGACAGCTAAGCAGATGAGCTTTAATGGCTCTTCGTTATCTTTTAAATTTGGAGCAAAGCCACCCTCGTCGCCGACAGCCGTGCTGTGTCCAGCTGCGTTTAGGATAGATTTTAGTTTGTGATAAATTTCAGTTGCAGCTCTTAGTGCCTCACTAAATGTGCTAAAGCCAAATGGCATGATCATAAATTCTTGAAAATCAACGCTATTGTTTGCGTGCGCGCCACCGTTTATGATGTTAAACATCGGCACTGGCAAGATGCTAGCGTTTGCACCGCCAAGGTAGCGATAAAGCGGGATATTTAGGCTCTTTGCAGCTGCGCGAGCTACCGCCATAGATACGCCAAGGACTGCGTTTGCACCCAAATTTGAGTAGTTGTGCGTGCCATCAAGCTCAAGCATCTCCGCATCGACTGCTTTTTGGTTGTAAGCATCAAGGCCTATTATCGCCTCAGCGATCTTTTCATTTACGTTTGAAACAGCCTTTAAAACGCCTTTGCCAGCATATCTCTCGTCTTTGTCACGAAGCTCGAGCGCCTCACGCTTGCCAGTGCTTGCGCCGCTTGGTACGATCGCACTTGCCTCGGTGTCGTCGCTTAGTCTAACTGTCGCACGAACTGTTGGGTTGCCTCTGCTGTCTAAAACCTCGTGAGCTTCTACATCTTCAATAAATACCATTATTCATCTCCTGCTTCGTTTGTGTCGTCTTCTTCGTCTTTTGCGCCGCTGCTTATTAGGTGGTCTATGCCCATTGAGCCTTTGATCGCCGCTACTATCTCGTCAGAAATTTCTGGATGCTCTTTTAAGTAGGCTTTGGCGTTTTCTCTGCCTTGACCTAGTTTTTCGGCCTTGTAGCTAAACCACGCGCCTGATTTGTCGATGATGTCGAGTTTTACACCATAGTCGATGATCTCGCCCTCTTTACTCACACCCTCGCCAAACATGATGTCAAATTCAGCCACTTTAAATGGAGGCGCAACCTTATTTTTAACCACTTTTGCTTTTGTGCGGTTGCCGATAGGCTCGTCGTTTTGTTTAAGTGTGGCTATCTTTCTGACATCGATCCTTACAGATGAGTAAAATTTAAGCGCATTACCGCCAGTTGTGGTCTCTGGCGTGCCATATCCCATCATGCCGATCTTCATACGAATTTGGTTAATGAAGATAACAGTTGTCTTCATCTTGCTTAAAATTCCAGTTAGCTTTCTAAGCGCCTGACTCATAAGTCTTGCTTGAAGGCCAACGTGCTGATCGCCCATGTCGCCATCTATCTCGCTCTTTGGAGTAAGTGCAGCAACACTATCAACTACGATAAGATCGATCGCGCCGCTTCTAGCAAGTGTTTCAACGATCTCAAGTGCCTGCTCGCCAAAGTCTGGCTGAGAGACGTAAAGGTTGTCGGTATTTACGCCTAAATTTGAAGCGTATTTTACATCTAATGCGTGCTCTGCATCGACAAACGCACAAATTCCGCCAGCTTTTTGCGCTTCAGCGATGATGTGAAGTGTGAGCGTGGTCTTACCAGAGCTCTCTGGTCCGTAGATCTCGATGATCCTGCCTTTTGGAACGCCGCCTATGCCAAGAGCCAGATCAAGCCCTAGCGAGCCAGTCGGTATCGACTCGATAGCCTCAACCTCTTTGTCGCCAAGCCTTAAAAGCGTGCCTTTGCCAAAAGCTTTGTCGATCTGCTTTAGCGCAAGCTCGAGCGCCTTTTTCTTGTCCGCTTCGCTCTCCGGGATAGCTATCTTTTTGTCACTATCTTTTTCTTTTGCCATTTTTTACCTTATAGTTGAAATTTGGCTTGATTTTATCTAAAAAGAGATGAATTTTACTTGATTTACTCGCAAATTATAATATTTTCGCCAAGCAGTGCAGCGCTATCAATAAGAGCAAAAAGCTGCTCTTTTTCAAACAAAAATCCATAAATTTGATTTTCGTTTTTTAGTATCGCTAGCTTAAGTGGCTCTACAAGCGAGCTTGCGCAAAGGTTTAAAAAAGCTTCATCAATATAATTTTGTGAAATTTGGGGCTTATTTTTGAAATTTTCATCTTTTATAAAAGAGAGAAATTCCTCGTGCGAGGTAGATTTATTAAATTTAAAAATTAATTTTTCTTTTAAGGCCTCAGCCAAAATTTCATCAAATTTAACTAGGTCTATGTGATCTTTTACGCCTAAAATTTTGGCAAAATTTAGCAAGTTTTTATCATAACTGGCCACATTTTTCTCATGCTCGCTTTGTGCCTTTTTGGCCCTATAAATGGCATAAAAGCCAATAATTATAAACAAAAGTGAAAGGGTAAAAACTTCGCTCAAAAACTCACTCATCATCATCCTTATAAAATGCAAACTTCGGTCTTAAGCTCTACGCCAAATTTCTCTAAAACTCTAGCCTTTGCCAAATTTATAAGGCTAGTGGCATCCTTAAAGCTTGCGTGGTTAAAATTTATCAAAAAATTTGCGTGCTCCTCGCTAAATTTCGCTCCGCCGATAGCGTATCCTTTTAGCCCAACCGCCTCAAGTAGCGCCCCTGCAAAGTGCCCCTCTGGATTTACAAAGCAGCTGCCAAAGCTAGCCCCTTTTGGTTGATTTGCCCTCTTGGCACTTATAGCTTCAGATATGCTTGCGTCAAAGCCACTTTGAAGTTTAAATTTAGCTCCCAAAATAGCCTCATCTATGCCGCTGTGGCGGTAGCTAAAGCTTATCTCCTCTTTGCTCACCCAGCCACGAGCCAGACGTACATGCGTGAGATTGTCGCTTATGCTAAATTTAAGCAGTCCAGCGTTCATTTTTATAAGTCCGCCAAGCGTGCCTGGGATATTTTTTAAAAACTCAAGGTGAGCGATGTTGTTTTGTTTTGAGAAGTTATAAATTTTGGCAGATTTTGTCGCAGCACCTATCTCAAGATAAATTTTATCGCCTAAGCGTTCTAAATTTATATAGTCAAAACTCTTGCCAAGCATCGCCATTTTTGGGGGATTTGGCGAGATGAGTAGGTTGTTACCTCCGCCTATCATCACAGCGCCTAAAAAGTGAGGCGAATTTAGATCATCAAGACTATCAACCTCGAAAATTTCATGCACGCCGCCTATCTTAACTGAGGTAAATTTAGAAAAATCAACAAGCCTCGTCACTGGATAAATTCCGGTATAAAATCAAGCATGCGAGTGGTAAATTCAACCATCATCGAGATCATCCAAGGCATCAAAAATATGATGACAACGACAACTAGCAAAATTTTTGGCACGAAGCTTAGCGTAGTTTCGTTTATCTGTGTGGTCGCTTGAAAGATGGAGATGATAAGACCTGCTATTAGTCCGCTTAGCAGCATCGGAAGGCTGATATAAAGGGCGATCTTAAAGGTTTCAACTCCAAGCGAGACAAGCGTACTTTGCATCAGCTAAACCTTACTTCGTTGTATTCAGTTGGAATTAAATAGTCGTTTACGTCGATTGGCTTTTCGAAAAAGCCTTTGTCATAGCCTATTTGATAGAGCTTATTTAGCGCTTTTAGCTGCGTTTCGTTCATGCTTATTGACTCGTCATTTGCGTATAAATTTAGATACGCTTTAAGATCCTCTTTGCCAACTCTGATGAGGTTTCGCTCCATTAGCATGTGAGATAAAAATGGCTTGTGCGAAGTGGCGATCCTAACGGCCTCGCTAAGCACTCTCTCGCACTCGATCGCGTCGGTTATCGGCAGACTTCGTCTAAGCGCCATACCGCCAAGTGGAAGCGGTAAATTTTCGCCGTTTAGCTCGCTCCAGATGTCCCAAATTTCGCGCTCTACGCAGAGCTCATCGGAGAAATTTAAGATGCTTTCATGTATAAGCACGCCAGCATCGACTTCGCCGCTAAGCACGGCATTTTCGATCTCTAAGAAATTTTTATAAACAATCCTTGCCTCTGGGTAGGCTATGCGAAAGAGCAGGGCGTTTGTCGTGTTTTTACCAGATAGTGCGACTTTGAAATTTCGCTTTAGCTGTTTATCTTTTAGCTTGATAAGCTTTGGGCCATATCCGTTGCCAAAGCTCACCGCACAGCGTAAAAGTGCAAATTCATCGCAAATTTTAGGATAGAGCGCAAAGCTGATCGCCGTTGCCTCGTAAGTGCCTTTTAATGCCTCTTCGTTTAGCGTTTCGATATCAAGCGCCTTTGATGTAAAGGCTAAATTTTTACTGCTAACCCAGCCAAATTTGACCGCAGCATACATGAAAATATCGTCAGCGTCCGGCGAGTGAGCGACGTTTATAGTTTTTAGATTATGCAAAGATGATCCTTTTTTTGGTTACGCCATTTTAATGAAATTTATTTAAAATAAAGTTTTAAGGGCGGTTTTGAAACGATTTTACCAGCTTTGCCTCTTTGAAATTTAGCACGTATTTCACGTCTATGGCGTCTTTAGCCCCTTTTCTTCGAGCTTGGAGCGTTGAGTAAAATGGATGCTTAAGTTCAAGCATCTTAATCAATTTTTGATCGCTATCTTCTTTTTTTATATTTTCAACGATTATTGTCGTTATAAATTTGCCCTCAATCTCGTAAAATGGCCACACTATTACGCCTGCATCGCTTGTTTTAAAGTCCGTAATTTTAGAATTTTTAGGGATATTTAGCATGGAGATGATCTTTTTGCGTGTGCTGTCCGCGTTTTGAACCGAGATCACCTTTACAAGCAGGTCTTTTTTGACGCCAAGTCCATTTTTGCTAAAGCGATAAACTCCGTCTTCAAGGATGCCAATCTTTTCAAAGGCATTAGCGTAGTTTGCGGCAGTGCAAGTAGTCAGCAAAAGTGACAGAAATATTAAAATTTTTATAAATTTCATCTTTTCTCTTAAAATTTCACTCTCTTTAGCTTATCTGAAGCGAAATTTTTCCTGCCAAATTTAGCCTCATCTTTGCCGTTTAGCTCGACTAGATCGCCAGTAAAGCCACAAATATCATTTTTAACAAGATAACTTCCAACGCCATAAGTATCAACCGGCGTGTTATAAGCTTCAAATTCTTTTATAATTTTAGGGCTAAAACCTGAGCTAACTACGATTTTAACGTATTTAAAGCCAGCTTTATCAAGCGCCTCTCTTAGAGCAAATATAAGCTCCTTGCAAACGCCATGTGGGTCAAATTTGCTCGTATCTTTGTCCTCAAAATATTTATCTATCAAATTTTTACTAGTATCAACCCTAACCGCGCCAAGCCTCTCTTTTAGGGCATTTGCAGCCTTTAATGCATCTGTGATCACGTCGTTATTATAGTCCACTAAGGCCGTGATCTTCTCATTTTCAAAGGTCTTAGCATAAATTTCTGAGGCTTTTACTATATCCCCGCCGCACATTTGAATAAGCGCATGAGGCATGGTGCCACCACCTTTTAGCCCAGTAAGCTCGCCCTGAGCGTCTGTGGCGACCTTTTTGATGCCGCCGATAAATGAAGCATAGCCGTCACCTGGTTGCGTGCAGATGTCATCTTGCCTGTCTGCCATGCTGAAAACGTCCTTGCCATTTGCCGCTCTTATCACATCTCTTGAGTTTGTCGCCACGCAGCTTCTTCTAGTAAGCGTCGCGTCGATCACATTTTCTAAAAAACCAAAATTTTCATACTTGCCGCTTATCTTTAAAACTGGCTCGTTTACGTTTATGATATCGCCATCATTAAGCGCATAAATTTCAAGCTCGCTTGGGTCTTTGGCAAATTTATTGATGATGGCTAAAACTTCGTCAATGCCACAAAGCACGATATCATCACGTCTTTGGAAAAACTGCATCGTCACGTGCTGATCTGGCAAATTTTGCTTAATTATCTCATTTACTTTTAGAAAATATTTTGCGGTGAAGTAGCCCTCGCCGATCCTTGGATCTAGCTTAAAGGTCTTGTCTGTTAGCCTATCTATCTTGCCTTGTATCTTTAGCTCAAGTTCGTTCATGTCTGTCCTTTTTTATCGTGATTATAGCATTTTGGTAGAAAAGTGAAAATTATAAAAATATATTTTAAGAATGTATAAGAGTATATTTTATAAAATCTTGAAATTTTACTTTTAAAGGAAAAATATGAAAAAGTTCTTACTTTTAATGGTTGCAATTTTTGCATTTGGCAATGAAAATTTGCTAGTAAGTGCGGGTGGCGGATATAAAAAGATAGTCGAAGCAGTCGCGCAAAATCTCAAAAAAGATGGCGTAAATATCGACACTTCTTTTGCAAATATCACAGCTATCATGGCTCAGGCAAAAGAGGGCAAAACTGACGTGATCGTGGGCGATGAAGACTTTTTGAAAAAGTCTGATCTAAAGATCGCTGAATACGTAAATTTAGGCTCAGGTGCTTTGGTACTAGCTACTAAAAAAGGTGTGAAAATAGAAAAAGTTGATGAGCTAAAAGCTCTTTCTAAGATCGCTATGCCAGATGCTGTAAAGACAGTTTATGGCAAAAGAGCGAATGAATTTATGCAAAAAGCAAATTTAAGCAGCGAGCTAAAGGATAAAATTTTAGCAGTTGCAGGCGTACCACAAGTCGTTACTTATATATTAAACGGCGAAGTTGATGCTGGATTCATCAACCAAACTGAACTAAATGCACACAAAGACGAATTTGGTAGTTTTATCTTGATAGACAAATCGCTTTACGCTCCAGCAAACATCGTAGCTGCAAAGCTTGAAGAATGCGACAAAAAGGCTGATTGTGAGAAATTTTTAAATGAGCTAAAAAGCGAGAGATCAAAAGAAATTTACACTAAATTTGGCATAAGATAAGGCGAAATTTGCAAGAGCTCTCTTGGCTTTTTGATCCGCTATTTTTAAGCATAAAGGTCGTTTTGTGCCAAGGGGCTTTACTTATCATTTTTGGGCTGGCTTTAGCCTATTATTTAGCTTTTGGAAAGGCTAAATTTAAAGCTATTTTAGAGATGATCGTAACTTTTCCACTCATCTTTCCGCCCATTGCTACTGGATTTTTACTGCTTTATCTGCTTGGCAAAAATGGTATCGTCGGCAAGGCTTTAAATTTAGAAATTATTTTTAGTTTTAAGGCTCTTGTGTTAGCTGCTTTTATAGCTTCGCTGCCGCTATTTGTAAAGCCTGTCGCTTCTGCTCTTGGCTCACTTTCAAAAAGCCTAAGTGAAGCAGCATATAGCCTTGGAAAAGATAAATTTCAAACAGCTATTTTTGTGCTCTTCCCATGTGTTGCAAAAAGCGTAGCAGCGGCTTTTATTCTAGCGATCTCGCGTGGGCTTGGCGAGGTTGGCATAATACTTATACTTGGTGGAAATATAATAGGAAAGACCGATACTATCTCGCTTGCCATTTATAATGCCGTATACGATGGTAAAAGCGATGAGGCACTGGTTTTAAGCCTTGTTTTGGTTGTATTAAGCTTTATTTTGTTTGGGATTATAAATTTGCTTGATAAAAGTAAAATTTAAAGTGAGTGGCGAGAGGATGAGAGAATCGAACTCCCCACCAGACGGTCAACCGCCCAGTCATCGGGTTTGAAGCCCGTGAGCATCACCAGATTACTTTATCCTCCGTGTGCGTTATTCTAGCAGATTTAGATAAATTTTAGCCCATTTTCTATAAACTTTTTGAAATTACAAAAGGATTTCTGATTTTAAAATTTAGCGTTTTTGCATTTTTGGCTCTATTTTTTTGCTCTTGTTCCTCGGTTCTTTCTCCAGCAACTGCGCCGCTAAATGTATATGATGCGTACTCTATTTCACGTGATAAAAGGGGTATTTACTCGATCACTCGTGACAAATTTATCCAAAGCAAACTACAAAGCAAAATTTTATTTTCAAAAGGTCTTAGTAATATTGATATCGAGATAGAGGTTTTTTATGGAGATGCTTATCTGATCGGACTTGTTGATAGTAAAGAGCTTGAAGATAAGCTAGTAGAACTAGCCAAAAGTACAGATGGCGTGCGAAAAATTTATACCTATCTTCGTATCAAAAAGCCAGAATATCCATGCGATAGTCTAAAAATTCTTGCAAACTTAAAGCAAAATCTTTTTAAAGATAGTATAGTTGAGGGCACAAATGTGCGAGTTAGTATCGTTGGCTGCGATGTCGTATTTAGCGGTGTAGTTGATAGTATTGAACAAGAAAAACATGCTATTTGGTACGCTAAGCACATTGACGGCGTGGCCGATGTCTACTCATTTATTAAAGTTATCAAATAAATTTAGCTTAAATATCACTCTTTTTTTACAAAACTTGCTATTAGGCTTGGTAAGATGATTAGCGCGCCAAGAAGCATAAATACCATAACAAGATCGGTTAGTAAGCCAAAATAGATAGTTGGGATAAAATTGCTAGTTATCATCACGCTAAAACCAAGAAAAATAGTGAAGGATGTGTAATACATCGCATATCCGATGCTTGCGTGCGCGACTTTAATGCTCTCAAAAACACTTTTTGTAAGCATTTCTTCTTTAAAGCGGTGTATGTAGTGAATGATATCATCAACGCCAATACCAATGCTAATGGCTGCGATCGTGATACTCATCACATCAAGCGGAATGCCAAAAAATCCCATCACACCAAAGAGTGTGCAAAGCGGGATTAAATTTGAAACTATCGCAATAGTTGCTAGCTTTACGCTTCTAAAAATAAAGCAAAATATGACAAAAAGTATAGCGACAGTTAGTCCAAAAGTATCAACTTGTGAGCTAAGTAAATTTTGAAGCATATTATTATAAAGCACCATCATGCCGGCCACTTCTATGCTTACATTGTCATTTTTAGTAAGCTGTGCCAGCCCTTCTCTAAGCTCCTTTAGAAATAAATTTCGTCTAAGCTCGGAGTCGCTATCAACGATCCTTATACTAAATCTAAGCTCGTCATCTTCAACGCTTACATAAGGACTTAATAAGATATTTTTATAGTTTTGTGGCAATTTCTCATACATCGCAGCTAATAAAAAATCATCACTCGCACCGTTATTTAGCTCTTTTATGGCTTTTATAAGGGTTGCTAGCGAGCTTACATGTCCGACAAATTTTTGTTCTTTTAAATAGTCGTGAATTTTCTCAGCAACCCTTGTGTGATAGCTATTAAACCAGTATTTTGCATCCTTGGCATTGTTTTCAAACTCATTTTCAAACTCATCTTGCTCGGTATTTTTATCTTGTTTTTGCTCTTTAAATTTCACTATCACATCAACTGGTATCGTGCCGCCAAGCTTGGTATCAATAACTTGCATTCCTTGGCGAATTTCTGTACTTTCTTTAAAGTAGCCAATGAAGCTATTTTCAACCTTTATCTTGCTGATACCATAAATGCCAAAACAGACAACTAGAGCGCAAACTACGTAGATAATCTTTCTTGAGTTTAGAGCTAAATTTGCGCAGTATTTTGTAAATTTAAAGCTATTTTCAAAGGTTCTAATGGGAGCTAATTTTTCTAAATTTACATTTATCGCGCCAAATAGCAAAAACGCAAGTACAAGCGAAACGCTAATGCCAGTGCTCATCATAATGCCAAGCATGATAACTGGCTTTATGTCAGCGCTCATAAGCGAGCTAAAGCCAATAACCGTGGTAAATATCGCCCAAAAAGATGGAGAGAATTTATCACGAAGCGTTAGATAAATTAGCTGATTTTGGCTATATTTTGGATGCTTTGCGTAAAATTCTCGGTAGCTAACGACAAGATGAATCACAGTTGAAATAGTAATGATGAGCTGAAGTGCGATGTAGTTTGAGCTAATGACCGTCACTTCCCAGTCAAATATACCAAAAATTCCGGTCGTAAAAATGGCACTTACGGCACATATAAACATCGGCAAAACAATCCATCTAACCTGCCTGAAAAATAGCCATAAACTAAAGCTAAGAAGAGCAAGTACGCTTAATCCATAGACCAAAAGATCGCTTTTTATAAAGCCTATCATATCATCGGCGATCATATTTGCACCGCCTAAGAATAGCTCGTCATTTGCGTTAAATTTAGCTATGGTTGCTTTTATAGCCTCAAGGTTTTCGTGATCGCTCTTTCTAAGCTCATCTCGGTAGGCTTTAAACTCATAGGCAAGAGCCTCTAGCTTAAGTCGCTCGGCTTGTGTGATAGTGCCGTTTGACTCTTTTTGGCTAAGTAAATTTCTTTCATTTACAAGCTCATTAAATTTCTCATCTTGTTTTAAATTTAGAGCAATTGCTGTGGTTTTTAGATCTTTGCTTATCAAATTTCCGCTGTAAATCGGACTTTTGGCAAACTCGAGCTTTGCTTTTGAAATATTTATATCTTTATCTTGCAGCGTTGGAGTATGATCTAAGATGCCAGTAATCCCGCCTTTTACACTATTTAAAAGCGGAATATTTATTATAGAGATGACGCTATTTACCATATCGTTTTTAGCTAGTTCATCGCCTAAATTTTTGATAAGTTCTAAATTTTTAGGTGAAAAAAGATCGTCTTTTGGGGTAAAAGCGACCACTAAAAATCCGGGTGAGTCGTAGCGTTTGGCTATCTCTCTATAAGCTTTTAAGTCAGGATCATGCTCAAGCAGTAGCGTTTCAGCTGATGCATCGACGCTAAGCTTGGTGCTAAGATAGCCAAAAACTACGCTTAAAGCTAAAATCAGAGCAATAATAAGCTTGTTTTTAGCAATGATAAATTTAAAAATTTGTCGCATTAAGGGTTTGTTTTATTTTGATCAGGCAAAACAGCTTCGTTTAGCTTTTGTAAAAGGGTATTAAAATCAGCGTTATTTAGCACATCTCCAAACTGACTTCTATAAGTTTGAATGATGCTTACACCAACGATATCAAGGTCATAAATGAGCCAGCCATGCTCTTTTGCGTCATAAAATTTATAGACAAATTCGTAGCTCTTTCCGTCATTTACAAGCTCAGATGTTAGCCAGTACCTATTTTTTTGTGGTTCACTCTCGCCAGTTATATGTATCTCTTGATCTTTATACCCTAAAAGTTTATCTATGTATGAGCTTTTTAGTTTTTGCTCAAATGCTGCGTCAAATTTGGCTTGCTCATCGCTGCTTAGGCTGTTGTAACGTTTGCCAAGGCTTATCTTTGCCATTTGTTTATAGTCAAAAAATGGATCAAGAAGAGCAAAAATTTCTTTTGTCTTTGTATTATTGTCTAAATTTGTATCTTTTAAAATTTCAATAACCTTTGTTGTTTTCATCTCTACTTCAGGCTTGATCTGCTCTTTCGAAATAGCAAAAAGGCTAGTTGTAAAAAGTAAAATCATAGTTAGAATTTTTAAAATTTTCATATTTACTCCTTGATAAGCTTGTCGCGTCTTTGCTCGTAAGCATCGCGTAAAAATGGATAAAGATCAATAGCATCTTTTCTTAGTTTTTCATAAGCAGTTGGATCTTGCGAAAAGCTATTAAACGCTCTATATGACTTGATACCAGTGGATAAAAGTATAGGATCAACGTAGCTAATAGGATCAGCAAAATAATCTCCGACCATGCCACCAGTATCTCTTAAATTTGATGGTCCAATAAGTGGCCAAACGATATGAAAACCACCGCCAAGCCCCCAATATCCAAGCGTTTGTCCGAAATCTTCATCGTGAGCTTTGAGATTGTAGTATTTTGCTCCGTCTGTTAGTCCGCCAAAACCTATTATCGTATTTGCTAAAAATCTTAATGTCTCTTCACCAGCATTTTGAAATTTAAACTGAAGTAAGTTGTTTACAAAGCGAACTGGGAAAAGCAGATTATCAAAGAAATTTGAAACCATTGTTCTAGCTGTTTTTGGCACAACATAGGCATAGCCTTTTGCCACCGGAGTTAGCATATTTACATAGATAAAGTCATTTGCATGTGTCATCATTCTATTGTAACCACTAAGCGGGTCAAAAACATCTTTTCTTGCTTCAAATTCAACATCAAATTCATCGCTTTCGCTATTTGCATTTATGTCTGTATTAGCACAGGCTAAAAGCAAACTAAAAAAGATAGAAAGCAAAAATTTCATACTAAGCCTTATTTTTATTTATAAAATGTAGCTCGATTTTATCTTTTAAAAACTTTACAAGAAATTAAGAGAAATTTATAAATTGGCTTAAATCTTTAAGCTTAAGGATTAATATAATTAGATATACTTCACAAATTATTTTCCAATATAGTAAAGGTAAAAATTTTGAAAGCAGATATAAATTTAGAACTATTTTTAGGCGAAGATACACAGGTTTTAGCTAAACATATTACATTATTAAAGGCCATAAAAGAGACAAAAAGTATCACAAAAGCAGCAGAATTGGTTGGCATATCATATAAAAATGCTTGGGACTGCCTTGATACGATAAATAACAAAAGTAGCAAGCCGCTTATTATTAGAGCTGATGGAAATAAAAAAAATAGTGGCTCCGAGCTAAGCGAGTATGCCAATAAACTGATAAAAATTTATGACACAATCCTTGAGACCCAAAAGGATTTTTTACAAAAAATTTGTCAAAAAGTAGATGTTGAGGATGTTGATATCATCAACCTTCAAAGAATGAACATGAACTTAAGTGCCAGAAATCAACTCTCATGTGAAATCACTGGCATAAACCGCGGTGCAGTAAATTCTCAAATAGTTGCAAAACTAAGCAATGGCTGTACGCTTGAGTCAAACATTACAGTCGAGAGTGAGAAAAATTTAGGACTAAAAGTTGGACAAAAAGTTATTTATATTTTTAAAGCTCCAGCTGTTATTTTGGCTAGGGATCTAGATATAAAAATAAGCACAAAAAATCAATTAAAAGGCGAAGTGATCGAAGCAAAGATAGGTGCTGTAAATGCTGAAATTACTTTAAAACTAAGCGATGAGCAGACTTTAACTGCCATCATCACAAAAGATAGTGCTATCCAGATGAAAATAGGTGTTGGCGATACACTTTTAGCAATAGTAAAATCATCTCAAATCATTATAGGAGTTTAAATGAGAAAAGTTTTTAAACTTTTATGTATGGCAGCTTTGCTTGCCATAAACGCATTTGGTGCTGAAGTAAATGTCTATGCTGCCGCAAATACAACATACGCATTTCCAGAGCTTATAAAAGAGTTTAATAAGCTTCATCCAGATGCTAAGATTAACCTAACTCTTGGTGCAAGCGGTGGTCTTGTTACGCAGATACAAAACTCGGCTCCAGCTGATATATTCATGGCTGCTGATATGGGCTTTGCGCAAAAAGCCTATGACACAGGGTTTGCAGTAGCTGCTCCAAAAATTTATGCACAAGGTGCTGTTGCTATTTTTTCTATTAGAGATGTTGATTTCAAAAAAGGTATCGAAGTTGTTCGTGGCTTAAAAGCGATCTCTATCGCAAATCCACAAACTGCACCATACGGCAAAGCTAGTATAGAAGCTCTTAAAAACGCAAAACTTTATGACGAAGTAGAAAAAAATATCGTTTATGCTCAAAAAATTTCTGAAACTCTATCTCAAGCATTAAGTGCTTCTGATGTAGGTTTTATCGCTGCTAGCGCACTTTTTGATGAGAAAATGTCAAAATACAAAGAGGGCGTTAATTACATCCTTGTTCCACAAGAGCTATACACTCCGATCGATCAAGGCATCGTACTCTTAAAACGTGCTGAAAATAATGCTGATGCGAAGGCATTTTATGAGTTTATCTTGGGTGATAAATCAAGAGAAATTTTTAAGAAATTTGGCTATAACGTTCCTGCTAAATGATAAAAGCAAAGATCGTTAGGATTTTAGCCAAAGATGATGTCAGCTTATTTGAGCTAAAGGGTCTAAATTTAGAGGCAAATTTATTTATGCTAGTCTTAAACGAGGCTAGTAAATTTGCCTTAAATGATGAGATTGGCTTAGGTTTTAAAAGCTCGGATGTCGTCTTGGCAAAAAATAAACTTGACACTAGCTCGCTTGAAAACGAGCTAAAGTGCGTGATTGAAGCTATAAATTTTGGTGAAATTTTAAGTGTTATTAGCTTAAAGTGTGGCGAAATTTACTTCGAAGCTATTATCTCAAATCACGCATTAAAAACCATGAACGTAGGTGAAAACGATGAAGTCTTTGCCTATATAAAATCTACTAGTATTCATATAAGTACTCAAAAATGATAGAAATTTTTTGCAAAAAAGAGCTAAATGGTGGCGACGGCAAATTTATGCTTGAGGCAGACCTTAGCTTTAAAAATGGCGATTTTGTCGCACTTTACGGAGCAAGCGGTGGCGGAAAGACTACTATTTTACGCTTGATCGCTGGTTTTGAAGCACCACAAAGTGGCTTCATAAGAGTTGGGGATAAAGTTTTCTTTGATGAAAAGACAAATTTGGCTCCACAAAAGCGAAATATCGGCTTTTTATTTCAAGACTACGCACTTTTTGAAAATATGAATGTCTTTAAAAATTTACTCTTTGCAAAAAATGATCTAAATCTGGCGAACAAGCTTCTTGATATTTGTGGCCTAACAAGTCTAAAAAATGCAAAAATTAGCACTCTTTCTGGCGGTCAAAAGCAACGTGTTGCTTTAGCTCGCGCGGTTATGAGAAAGCCTGAAATTTTACTACTTGATGAGCCGTTAAGTGCGCTTGATAATGCCATGCGTGAGAAACTTCAAGACTATTTACTAGCACTTCATGATGAGTTTAAGATGAGCATTATTTTAGTAAGCCATGATATCGCTGAAATTTATAAGCTTTGCAATAAAGTCTTTGTCCTTGAAAATGGAAAAATTTCAAGATCAGGTAGCGCAAGTGAGATATTTTTAAAGAGTGCAGGATCGCAGAAATTTGCCTTTAACGCTAAAATTTTAGAGATAAAAAAACGTGATGCGATCTTCGTAGCAAATGTATTAATAAATCGCCAAATTTGTGAAGTGGTGCTAAGTAGTAGCGAGGCGATGAATCTAAAAGCAGGCGATATGGTGGTAGTTAGCACAAAAGCATTTAGCGTAAATTTGGAAAAAGCATGATAGACGAGTTAAAAAGTATCGATTACGAGCCATTTTGGCTATCACTAAAATTATCTTTCATAACAACTTTTATTTTATTTTTTGTCTGCATTGCACTTGCCTATTTTATGTCTCAAAAGAAATTTTTTGGCAAGTCGTTTTTAGAGTCGGTAATCTCACTGCCCTTGGTCTTGCCACCAAGTGTTCTTGGCTTTTATCTACTCATTTTTCTTTCGCCTTATTCTGCCTTTGGTAAATTTATCGAGGAAATTTTTGGAGTTAGGCTTGTTTTTAACTTCACAGGTCTTGTTGTGGCAAGTTGCATCTATTCATTGCCATTTATGTTTGGGCCGATTTATGCTGGGCTAAATAGCCTAAAAAAGAGCCTTTTTGAAGCAAGTTATAGCCTTGGTAAAAATAAGCTCACGACTATTTTTAGGGTGATTTTGCCAAGCATCAGATCAAATTTATTAACAGCTACTGTCGTTAGTTTTGCGCACACCATGGGCGAGTTTGGTGTTGTTTTAATGATAGGTGGTAGCGTAGCTGGAGAGAGTAAGGTTGCGAGCATTGCGATATTTGAAGCGGTTGAAATGCTTGATTACACCAAGGCTCATATCTATGCACTTTTGATGCTAATAATTAGCTTTTTTGTCCTTTTTGTAGTTTATCTTTTAAATTCTAAAAAAGCTTAAGACAAAGCTTATAAAGATATAATAGTAAAAATTTTAAAGGATGAGGTATGATAAAAGTGCCTACAAGTATATATTTAAATACCCTAGACGGTAAGGAATTTGATTTTTCCGCCTTTGCAAGGACGCATGACTGTGTTATTTTCATCTATCCAAAGATAGGCGAGGACTTTAGTCTTTTAAGTGAGCAATTGCAAAATACTGCAGGCATGAAGGGCTGCACTAAACAAGCGATAAACTACAAGAAATTTTTAAAAGATTTTAACGACCTTGGTTTCATGGTAGTGGCCATTAGCTCACAAGATATCGCAGCTCAAAAGAAATTTCAAGAAGAGACTTCAACTGGAGTCATGTTTTTAAATGATAGTGAGTTTATGCTTGAGAGGGCGCTTGAACTTCCAGTTTTTTCTGCATCAAATGGACATAAATTTTACTTTAGGCAAACACTTATCATTAAAGATGGCAAGATAAGGCGCGCATATATAGTAGATGATCCTGAGAATGATGCTAAAAATATGCTAGAAAAAATCAAAGAAAAAGACTACTAGGAGCTAAAATGAGCCAAAATAGTAAAATCGAGAAGTCTTATGACGAGCTAACTTATAAATCAATAGCCTTTGCCCAATCGTCGCCATATAGGCTTGAAGCTTGTGCAACACTTCTTGGCATAACTCCACCGCCATGCGAAAATGCAAGAGTTTTAGAGATAGGATGTAGCTTTGGTGGAAATTTGATCCCATTTGCAGTAAATAACAAAAATGCAAAAGTAGTTGGCATAGATCTTAGTGGCGAGCAGATAAGGCGAGGGCAAGAGATCGTTAAAGAGATGGGGCTTACAAATTTAGAGCTTATACACGGTGATATTTGCGAATTTAAAAGCGATGAGAAATTTGACTATATCATTGCTCATGGTGTTTTTAGCTGGGTGCCTGACTTTGTAAAAGAAGCTATATTAAAAGTCGTAAGAGAGAATTTAAGTGCAAATGGCGTGGCGTTTATCTCTTATAATGTTTATCCTGGCTGGAAAGTAAAAGATATCGTAAGGGATATAATGCTACTTGCTGCAAAAGATAAAGAGAGCATGCAAGAGAGGCTAAAAGCAGCCAAAGAAGCACTTTTAGTCTATAAAGAATATTTACTAACAAGAGATGAAGAAATTTATGAGGGGAAAATACCCCTTAAGATGCTTCTTTTTGTAACTGAACATGTGCTCTCAAAAGATGACTTTTACATAGCTCATGAGTTTTTAGAATACACAAATGATCCATTTTATTTTAAAGATTTTAATGCCATGCTTGCCAAAAATGAGCTTACTTATCTTTGTGAGTATACGCTTGATGATATTTTTACCCCAGATGTTGGCACAGCCGTAGTAGATGAATACAAAAACAATAAATTTAAAGATAGGATCGATCTAGAGCAATTCATGGATATGATTAGCAACAAAGTCTTTAGACAAAGCCTAATAGTCCATAGCAAAACTTATGAGAGCATAGCAAATAAACAAATAGGCCCAAGCGATATTAATAAAATTCACGTTGTGGCAGATTTTATAAAGAAAGATAACCAGTGGCAAGATAGTTATGGCGCTATGCCACAAGATATATCATGGCTTTGCGAGGTCTTTTATAAGATGTATCCAGCCAGCATAAACCTTTCTCAGATTTTAGAAATTTTGCCAGAAGATAAGCTCATGGTTTATAGCGCCTTTGTAAGAATTTTAACAAACTCATCTGATGCAATGATTTTAAAAGATGAGCAAAAAAATATCGAGTATAGGTCCGGCTACTCAAGGCTTAGTCAAAATTTAATAAATTATGTAAGATATTTCTTAAATCATAAAAATAATGCCGATATTGTTTTTGCTAATAAATTTAGCATCTCAAGGAAGCTTAATAATATCGATTATTACATACTTTTATTGCTTGATGGTAAAAATAGCCTAGAAGATGTCGCAGCAAAAACCTTAAAATTTATCAAAGAGAACAACGAAGATATATTTGACATAAATGGCAAAGTGCTTAAAAAAGATAAAGTCGCAGCAAACATAATGAGTTACGTGCTAGGCACAGCAAAAATAGCTAGTATGCTTTATCTACTAGAAGAAATTTAAGGTTTAAGTTTTACTTTGCTTATATAGCTGTGTGATTTTATCTTTTAGATTTAGTGTATTTTTTGAGAGAGCTATGAAAAATGGGCTTTTTAAATCAGCAAGCTCATAGCTCATCTCTTTGCTGCTATTAGCGTCAAATACTTTTCCGCCACAAAAATTTACGAGCGCATCTCCTGCAGCATTGTCCCAAAGATAGCTTGGGGCAAATCTCAAATAAGCTCCACCAAATTCAACCAAACGGCAAAATTTTATAGCTGAGCCGATGCACCTTTGCTCAAAATTTAGGCTCTGTCCTATGAATTCTATCTCTTTGGCGTCGCCTCTTCTGCTTGAAAAGATTAGATTGTCTAAATTTTTATCTTTTTTGTTTAAATCAACTCTGCTTATGATTTCATCATTGTCATCTAAAATTTCTTTAAAAGCGCCATTTTCATCAGCATAAAAAAGCTCTTTGCTAACCGGGATAAATATCACGCCAAGCACCGGTCTAGCTTTTTTTATAAGCGCTATGCAAACGCAAAATTCGCCGTTTCTAGCTAGAAATTCTTTAGTGCCATCAAGTGGATCTACGAGCCAAAACTCATCTTTGTCGCTTTCTTGTAAGATGCTCTCTTCAGAGCAAATTTTTATCCCGCTCTTGCTTAGCTCTTTTAGTATCACTTCATTTGCAGCTAGATCAGCGCTAGTTAGTGGTGAGCTGTCATCTTTTAGGCAGACTTTAAGAGCCGTATTATCTGCAGAGTGAAATTTCATTATTTGCGCTCCAGCATTAACGGCTGCTTTTTTAGCTAAATTTAAAAGCTCGCTCATTTTGGTGTTCTGTTTGTCTCTCCAACATAAAGCTGTCTTGGACGGACGATCTTTATAGTGTCTTGCTCTTTTAGCTCGATCCACTGGCTGATCCAGCCTGGCGTCCTACCGATGACGAAGATGACGGCAAACATATTGTTTGGTATGCCAAGCGCTTTTAGGATGAGCCCTGAGTGAAAATCAACATTTGGATATAAATTTCTGCTCACAAAGTAGTCATCATTTAGCGCGATCTCCTCGATGCGGTTTGCGATCTTGATAAGCTCTGAGTTGATGCCTATCTCATCCATAAGCTGATCTCTCATTTTTTTGAGCACTTTTGCGCGAGGATCAAAATTTTTATAGACCCTGTGACCAAAGCCCATTAGTCTAAATGGATCATTTTTATCCTTTGCTCTAGCGATGTATCTATCGACATTTGCTACAGAGCCTATCTCTTCAAGCTGGCGGATGACACCCTCGTTCGCGCCGCCATGAGCCCAGCCCCAAAGTGCGCCGATGCCCGCACTTATACATGCGTATGGGTGAGCGTGCGTTGAGCCAACAGTCCTAACAGTCGTAGTTGAAGCATTTTGCTCGTGATCTGCGTGTAGCATAAAGACCGTATCAAGTGCCTTGATCTCGATTGGCTTAAGATCGACGTGCTCGTACGGATAGCCCCTCATCATGTAGAGGAAATTTTCAGTAAAGCCACGATCTAAATTTGGATATATGATAGGAAGTCCGCGTGAGTAGCGGTAGCTAAAGGCCGCGATCGTTGGAATTTTAGCGATTATACGCATAGCCATCTCGTGATACTCTTCAGGTTTATCCATATTTAAGTGATCTGAGTAAAAGGCACTTAGGGCTGAGACTGCTGCCTGCAAGATCGCCATAGGGTGAGCTTTGTCTGGGAATGCGTCAAATAGCTTCATCATGCCTTCATGTATAAAGCTTCTTTTTTTAAGCTCGGTTTTAAAATTTATATACTGATCATTTGTTGGAAGCTCTTTGTTTAAGAGTAAATATGCCACGTCTAAAAATGTCTTATTTTCGGCCAAATACGCGATATCATAACCTCTATACATTAGCTCGCCTTTTAAGCCGTCTATATAAGTTATCGCCGAGCGACACATCGCAGTTGAAGTATAACCTCTGTCAAAAGTAAACATTCCAGTATCACTAAAAAATGTCGAGATGTCTATCACATCAGGCCCCATAGTGCCTTTTAGTATAGGAAACTCGTAACTCTTGCCGGTTCTGTTATCAGTTAGCGTAGCTGTATTTGATGACATTTTTACTCCTTACTTCTTGATTGCATTAGAAATTTTATAATTATTGTCCCTATTATAGCTTGAGCTAGGCTTGCTAGGATAAAAGATGAGTAAGAATAGTCACTTATCTCACCTGATCTGTGTGCGATAGTAGCAACTGCTACTAGAAGTGTTAGTGGCATGGATTGTGAGAGGGAAAACAAAAATATCCCCTTAAATCCTAATTTTCCTACAAATAACACACTTGAGAAAAGCCTTGTGGCAAGCATCGCACAAAATATAAAAATAGCATCTTTTATCACTTCATTTGAGCTTAGGCTTGAGAGTTTAAAGGTTGAGCCTATGTGTATAAAAAATATCGGTACCAAAAATCCAAATCCAAAGCTTGAAAGCTTGTGCGGTAAGTCTTTTTTATGATCAAAAAATGTCGCTATAAACATACCTGCGATAAACGCGCCAAAGGCAACTTCTAAATTTAAATAAAGCATAAGCGCAATCATCGAAAAAAACACCGCAATGCTTAACCTAATATCTTTTTCGTCCTTATCGTAGTGTGGCATAAGGATCACTTTAAGCCCAGGATACCACCAAAAAAGCACATCTAAAATTTTAAAGCTAAGTATGCTGATAGCTAAAAATAAGATCAAATAGCCAATCGTTAGCCATAAATTTATACTAGCTCCAAACTGCAAATAGGCTGCTATAAATGTCAAAAGTGTAATGCTTATAAGCTCACCAATAGTTGCAATAAGCATGCTTAAATTTAGCCATTTTACATCTCTGCCATACTCTTTAAATAGCGTAAATATCATACCAACGGCCATTATCGGGATAATGATAATATAAAGCAAACTAAGATTAAAACTAAACGTAAGTGCAGTTGCTAGCGAGTAGATGAGGGCAAGATAGATAAGTCCTAGGCGCAAAATTTTGCGGTCAATGTTTATAAGCATTCTAAGATCGATCTCCATGCCAGCTAGAAACATCAAAAAGAAAAAGCCAACTTCGCTAATTAGCTTAAACATCTCATTTTCGCCGACAAGCCCGATGTAGCTAGCTAGTGCTCCAAGTATTATCTCAGCAGGAGCGACAGGAATGCGTAAAATTTTAGAAATATAAGGCGAAGCAAAGACGATAAATGCCAAAACGACAAGAATACTAAGCTCGCTAGCTTGATGTAACTGCAAAAAGATCCTTAAATTAAAAATGTTTGATTGTATAAAAAGCTTTGTTATTTTTTGATTAAGCTAAGCGATTTTTGGGCAAAATGGCGACAAATTTTTAAAAATTTGGAGTGCAAATTTATGCGTAAATTTCTATTTTTTGTCTTGATGTTTTTTGGAATTTTTGGCTTTGCAGATGAGCTAAGTTTGGTTCAAAGTTTTAAATTTGATGGAAGCGTTTTTTATAAGAAAAATACAGCCAAAGATGAGAGCTTTTACTTTTTAAAAAATGAAAATTTTGATGAGCATTTTGTAGGCTTTAGAGTGAAATTTGACAAAAATATAAAAAGTGAAAGTATGCTTGCTGAGCTAAAAAAGAATATAAAAGAGGCTAAAGAGGTGCTTTATAGTGAAGAGAATGATCAAATTTTAGCTCTTATAAAAGATGAAACTAGTAGTAAAAATATAGAAATAATCCACTTTTTACTTAGAAAAGATGGAGTCTTAATGCTTTCATATGAGAGAATTTATGATCCAAAAACTCTGGTAGATGGGCTTAAGCCTGTACTTTTAAGTGAAGCTAGAAATTTTATGCTTCAGATGCCAAAGGTAGAAGCTAGGTAAAAAGGTGCATATGGTAGTATTTTGCGCTACATACGGTTTTGTTAAATTTCATCAAATTTTAATAGCCAATTCTTGTGAGTGAATGAAATTTAAAATTTGCACATAGATGACGAAATTTACAAATTTGTTTTATCTAAAGGGGGACAAAGGGGCTTGAATTTTGCTTCGCAAGCTCGCAACTGCATGGCAGACACGAAGTCGCCTCCTTTATCCCACTTTATATCCCCCCAATCCCTTAACACGCTCAAAGTGCACGCAATAGTGCTGGCGCACTGAATGCGGTTAAAACTCTATCAAATTTTAAAATTTTATAAGCAAGTAATTTCGGCTCTAGTGGCAAGCTTTGTAAGACCCAAAATCAGTAGTCAATTCTTGCGAGTGAATGGAATTTTAAAATTTATAAATTAAGGTTTTTAGAAATTTAAAGTTTTGTTTCTTTGTTAAGGGGGAAGAGGCTTGAATTACGAAGTCGCTCCCTTCCCCCTTAACGATCCCCTAACCCCGACAACGTTAGAGGTGACATGCTCCAGTGCTAACACACTGCATGCGATTTGTTATCAGATAAATTTGAGTAAATTAAAGCGAGCATATCGCGGCTTTAAATTTAGTGGCGAGTGAGTGAAGCTTTAAAATTTAAAAATGGTATAGATAAAGTTATTTTGTTGCGTACCTTAAAAACCTCACAAATTCTTACCAAATAAAATGCCAAGATAGCTTGCAAGTAGGCAAAGGACAAGGTTTAAAAAGATATTTAAAAAGCCTTTTATCAGCTCGCCTTCTAGTAAAAATTTCACACTATCAAGGCTAAAGCTTGAAAATGTTGTAAATCCGCCAAGTATGCCAACGACCAAGAACACCCTCATGATTTGGCTTAAATTTAGACAAAACAAAACGCCGATAATGAAACTACCAAGCGTATTTACGCCAAGCGTGGCTATCGGAAAGTGACTAAATTTTAGCAGCTCACCGGCTAAAAACCTACATCCAGCTCCGATAAAGCCTCCAAGCCCTGCGAAAAGTAAATTTGTAAGCATTAATGGCAGATACTAGCGAAGTTAAAACCGCGCTTTGTAAGCTCCCCGATATCCTTGCTAGCTTTCTCGCCTTTTGCAGTGAGATAGTCGCCTATCACGATGGCATCGGCGCCATTTTCAAAGATCTCGTATTGTCTATCGCCTAAAATTTTCTCCCTACCACCAGCTATCATCACTCTAGTTTCTGGAAGAGTACTTTTAGTGTCACGTACGATCTTTAGGGCTTCATCCACACTAAGAGGAGGTAGATCAAGGCTTAGAGCTTCATTTTTTATGAAAAAATTTATCGGCGATGAAAATGGCTCAAGCTCTTTTAGACTAGCTCTAAAGCTTACTCTATCGGCCTCACTTTCGCCAACGCCATAAATTCCACCAGTGCAAAGCATGAGCCCAGCTCTTTTTGCATCTAAATTCGTCTGATATCTCTCATCCCAAGTGTGTGTTTTGCAAATTTTTGGGAAAAATTCTCGGCTTGTTTCAAGGTTGTGGTTGTAGCTAAAAACGCCAGCTTTTTTAAGCTCGCTAAGCTGCTCGTAAGTCGCCATGCCGTTACATGCGATGAGCATCAAATTTGGTACTTCTTTGCTCACGGCTCTTGCTAAAGATGCGATATAGTCGGTCTTTTTATTATTTAGCCTAGCACCACTTGTGACTAAACAAAATCCAAGAGCGTGGTTTTTATATGCCATTTTGGCCTCGTCCACCACCTGCTGCACGCTTTTTTCTTTAAATTTTGAGATATCGGCACCAGCTTTGGCACTTTGTGTGCAGTAAGCGCAGTCCTCGGCACAGTTTCCTTGAGTGACTGAGCATATCGCACAGAGCATAATTGTTTTCATTTTTCATCCTTTTTTGGGGTGTATTATAGCTTTGATAGGTTTAAAATTTAAGTAGGGTGATTTATGAATTTGCAAAAATAGTTTGATGAAATGTATAAATTTATTTTTATTCAAAGGGGGATAAAGGGGCTTGAGTTACGGTCTGCTTGCAGCTGCGAGCTAGCGAAGCAAAGCCGTCCCCTTATCCCCCTTTAAATCATCTAAGCCCTTCGCACGTTAGAAGTGCATGCTGTGGCGGCAAGCTAAAATGAGTGAAGGACTTTATAGATAAGATAGACGAGTAGTCCTTGCTTTTTATCCTAGTCGTTAATATCACAAGGCTAGTTGGCCTAGGCATCTGGCGTAAAAACTATAGGCTTCGATGCGGATAAATCTAGGCGAAAGTCCGTTTTTGCTGATCTCAAGACTCTTTAAATTTTATAAATTTGAAAGCGCAGAATAGTAATTTATCTTTTGAAAATTTTCCACAGCAAGGCTTTTGAGTCCGGAAAGTTTTGCGATTAGCGCTATGCTTTTTACGCTAGCTCCAGAGCCTACAAAAAAGGCTTTTTGGCTAGAAAGGCTTGCTGGCGCGTCAAGGTTCTCATACGAGCCTCATTTGATATGAAGGCTTTTTAAAATTCTTTGGCAACACACCGTATCAAAGAGCTTTTAAGGTATTTTTGTGCAAAAGCTAAGCTCTTCAAAAACGTTTTGTTCGTTTCTTAAAAAATTCACACCGCTCATCAAGTACGGCTCTTTTTTTATTTGAAGGTTTTGTACTACTGTGTGAAGCTGCCCTCTAACTGAGTGTAGTTGGTGACGAGGTTTTTGCCCTTTATGCTGGCTAAGCTTAGCGGTGGTGTCAGGCATTTAAATTCCAAATTTATAAAAGCCAAATTTAGGCTCAAGAGCTCAGATTTGGCTAGAAATTTTTAGTTTTCAGAGATAAGGGTCTTTTTCTTACATTTTGTGCACTCTATAAATGTACCTTTTTTAAGCTCTTTTTTGATCATGTCGCCACCACATTCGTCGCATTTTTGCTCAACTGGCTCGTAGTTTGAGATGAAGTCGCACTTTGGATAGTTGGCACAACCATAAAATTTACCACGCCTGCTAAATCTCTCCACGATCTCACCGCCACATTTCGGACATGGTACATCAAGCTTTTTAAGCTCACGTTTTGGCTTTGAAGTAGCAGAAGTGCTAGACTCGGCACTTTTCTCTTTATCTTTTGCGATATTTCTTGAATATTTGCATTTTGGAAAATTTGAACAAGCGATAAATTCTCCGTATCTGCCTTTTCTAAGCAGTAGCTCACTTCCGCAATCTGGGCACTTCTCGCCGATTGGAGTGGCTGTTTTTAGGCTTTTTATGCCAGTTTTTCCAGCACTAATTTTTTCCATAAATGGATAGTAAAAGTCGCTTAGCACCTTTTGCCAGTCAGCCTTATCAAGTGCGATCTCGTCGAGCTTTTCTTCGAGATGAGAGGTAAATTCGCTATCAACGATATTGCTAAAGTGCTTCTCTAAAACACCTATCATGCTAAATGCGATCTCGTTTGGTATGAGCTGCTTTTTCTCGACCCTCACGTAGTCTCTTGAGGTTAGTAGCGATATGGTCGGTGCGTAGGTGCTTGGGCGACCGATACCAAGGCTTTCAAGCTTTTTAACAAGGCCAGCTTCAGAGTACCTAGCTGGCGGCTCGGTGAAGTTTTGCGTGCTTTTTATGCTTTGCAAACTCATCTCATCGCCCTTTTTTAAATTTGGCAAAATTTTATCCTTATCAAGCTCGCCATAAACCTTGTAAAAGCCGTCAAATAGCACTTTTCTGCCACTTATCTTAAACTCGCTTTTTTCGCTTGCGACATAGACATTTTGCGTTTGGCTCACACATGCGCTCATTTGGCAGGCTAAAAATCTATTGTAGATGAGCGTGTAGAGTTTTAGTGCATCTTTTTCTAAAAATTTAGCCGCGATTTGCGGTGTGAAGTTTAAATTTGTAGGGCGGATCGCTTCGTGGGCTTCTTGCGCGCCTTTTGAGCTTGTCGTGTAGCTTATCGCTTTGGCTGGCAAATACTCTTTGCCGTAGTTTTGAAGGATGTGCTCTCTAGCGGCTGCGACGGCCTCTTTAGCTAAATTTAGGCTGTCTGTTCTCATGTAGGTGATCGCACCCATGAAGCCCTCGTTTGTTTGTACGCCTTCATAGAGGCTTTGTGCGATCATCATCGTCTTTTTAGGGCTAAAGCCAAGGCGGTTGCTCGCGCTTTGCTGAAGTGTTGATGTCATAAATGGCGGGCTTGGCTGGATCTTTCTATCCTTGCTCTCGATCTCTCGGACGCTAAATTTCTCATTTTGTAAATTTTCAATGATATATTTTGCGCGGTCTGGATTTTGGATAGTTAGTTTTTCGATCTTTTGGTTTTCAAATTTTACTAGCTCAGCGTCTAGGTCTTTTTTAAAAACGGTGTCAATGGTGTAGTATTCAATCGGTTTAAACGCCTGAATTTCACGCTCACGGTCAACTATTATCTTTAGCGCCGCACTTTGCACCCTGCCAGCGCTTAAGCCTTTTTGTATCTTTAAATTTAAAAGTGGGCTTAGCTTGTAGCCAACGATGCGGTCAAGCAAGCGCCTTGTTTGCTGGGCATTGACGCTATTCATATCGACGTGCCTTGGGCTTTTTAAAGCGTTTTGTATGGCGCTTTTGGTGATCTCATGAAAGACGATGCGAGGCAGGCTGGTTGGCTCCTTGCCGATGGCATTTGCGATGTGAAACGCGATCGCCTCACCCTCTCTATCCTCATCGGTTGCGAGATAAATTTCATCAGCACCTTTGGCGAGCTCTTTTATCTCTTTTACGATGGCGGAGTGATCGCTGCTGATGCGATACTCTGGGGTAAATTTATCATCTTCTATCTTGATACCAAAGCTTGTTTTTGGCAGATCTCTGATGTGGCCTTTTGAGGCGATGACGTTGTAGCTTTTGTCTAGGAAATTTTTGATAGTCTTTGCTTTTGCGGGAGATTCCACGATGATTAAGCTTTTCATTATATATAGCCTTTAATTTTTTTGGCGTAATTGTAGCAAAAATAATTTTTAAAGTATCAAGGCATGAAAATCAAATCCATGTTAATTTTTAAAAATTTTTTCATTCATGCCTATAAAGTTTTTAGAAAATTTCACGATATAGTTTTTGTGCGACAAGAAGTCGTAACTAAAAAATTAAAAGGATTTACAATGAGTTTTCGTATTAACACAAACGTAAACGCACTTAACACACACGCTAACGCAGTTAGCAACAACACTGACCTATCTAAGTCACTTAACAAACTTAGCTCAGGTCTTAGGATTCAAACAGCTGCAGATGATGCTTCAGGTCTATCTATTGCAGATAGCTTAAGAAGTCAAGCTTCAGCTTTAGGTCAAGCTATTGCAAATGGTAATGATGCTATTGGTATCATTCAAGTTGCCGATAAAGCTATGGACGAGCAGCTAAAAATTCTTGATACTATCAAGACAAAAGCTACTCAATCAGCTCAAGACGGCCAAACAACTCAATCACGCCAAGCATTGCAAGCTGACATCGTTCGTCTAATGGAAGAGCTTGACAATATCGGTAACACTACTTCATTTAACGGTCAGCAACTACTAAACGGAACATTCTCTAATAAAGAATTCCAAATAGGTGCTTACTCAAACCAAACTGTTAAAGCAAGTATTGGTGCGACTACGTCTGATAAGATCGGTCTTACACGTTTTGAGAGTTCAAGACTACTTACAGCTATGGGTGAAGTAAACCTTAAATTCTTAAACGTTGATGGTGTAAACGATGTAGGTGTTACAGGCGCTACTATCTCAACAGGTATCGGTAAAGGCCTTGGCGCTCTAGCCGAGAACATCAACAAAGTTGCTGATAGAACTGGTGTTAGAGCTACAGCTGATGTTACTTGGAAAGCAAGTGCTGCTATTGGCGGTGGTTTAATTCAGTCTTTAACAATCAACGGCGTTAAAATCGGCGATCTAGAAGTTAAAGCAAATGATGCAAACGGTGCACTTGTAAATGCTATCAACTCTGTAAAAGATCAAACTGGTGTTGAAGCTTCTGTTGATGCTGAAACAGGTAAAATGGTACTAACAAGCCGTGATGGCCGTGCTATCGTAGCTTCTGGTAAAGACATCTCAAAGGGTCTTGGCGGTAAAGGTGCAGCTGCTAAAGGTACATCTTTAACTGGATTTGTAGGTAGACTAAACCTTGTTCGTCTTGATGGTAGAGATATCAAGCTAAATGCTGGTGGCGTTGCTAAACTATCGCTAGCATTCTCTGCTAATGGCGGTGCTCAACAATCAGTATCTCTAAGAGATATAAGAGGACAAATAGATAAAACCCTAGCAACAGCTATGGGCTTCCAAAGAATGAGTGGAGCTTTATCAGTAGCTCAATCTGCTGGTGTTATGACACTTCGCGGTGCAATGGCTGTTATGAGTATCGCTGAGTCTGCTCAAAAAACACTTGATCAAGTTCGTTCAGACCTTGGTTCAGTTCAAAACCAACTTCAAGCTACAGTTAATAACATCACTGTAACTCAAGTTAACGTAAAATCAGCAGAATCTCAAATCAGAGATGTTGATTTTGCTAGCGAGTCTGCTAACTTCTCAAAACATAACATCCTAGCTCAATCAGGTGCTTATGCTATGAGTCAAGCAAACAGCGTACAACAAAACGTAATGAAGCTTCTACAATAGTTTCATTAAGGTTTTAGATAGAGGCTTTGTCGCAGTAACAAAGCCTTAAGAGTGTTAATGCTTTTACAATACGCAAACCCACGCCCCAGAGTTTAACTTTGGGGCTTTATCTACTAAAAATAAATAGCAATGTATCTATTTTGTCTTTGCTCTAGTGGTTTATAATGGGTTGTGTTATAAATTTATAATTGTGACAGAGGCTTACTAAAACTAGTAAGCCAAATAAAAAAACTGTAAGTAAAATAATTCTACTTACAAATTAGCTTATATACTCAGTATAAAATTTTCTTTCGCTTTTCCTATCTCATTTTTAGTTATTAGTTTTCTCTTTTTAAGCTCAGCAACAAGTGTTTTTGAAGCTTTTTTAGTAACTTCGATGTCAGCATTTAGACCACCAGCTGCAGAGAACATCCAGTATTTGTGCATATTTACCCACATAAGAAGCTTATTAGTTTTTTGGATAGTTGTGTCACTTGGCGCTACAGAAATTTTTGCAAGCTCAAGTTCTTGATAATAGACTGAAATTTGCAATATATTATCTACATATTTTTGATAATTACGTTTTGCGATTACATCTTTTAGTTTATCTATCTTTTTTGTTATTTTAAGAAGCTCATCAAAATGTTTTTTTTCTATTTTATTTTCTTTATTGAGCTCAAGCAATTTATCTATACTAGGCACTACTTCTAAAAAGACTTTTTCTATTTGTTGTTTGACTTCACTTTGAGCTTTTATTTTTGCAAGTATGACTTTATAAGCTTTTAAAAGGTTTTTATTTACTGTCGTTTCACTATCTTTTTTTATATTAGGTAGTTTTTTAATCTCTTTGTCTTTACAAAGTTCATACATTACTTCTAAAAATGGCTTTTCTATAGTGCCTTCTATTCTAGCACCACCTTCGGTACAGTTATATGATTTTATATTCTCTAAGCTTGATTGGGCGATGTCATTTTCAAACTGGTTTTTAAATAGAGTCCAAACATATGTTGTTTTAACCTCTCCCTCTCCGCCATAAGCTTTAACAAATATATTTTCATCCGCTTGCGCAAAGGCGTGACCTTTTGCATGGCTTGCTCCATCTTTACCAAATGCTAGATCCTGTCCTATGAAAACGATATTTTTATGTCCTAAGACATAGGCTAGCTGGTAGGCCATGTTTGCACAACTATGCCCCACACCCAAATATCCATATCTTTTTAGACCAAACATATACTCCTCTTGTTGAGGTCTCATAGTTAGTACTAGTTTTCTTGGCAAGATATTTTTAATAGTTTGCTTGTGTGTAACTGAGGCAACAATAAAGTGTATATTGTCATCAATATTTGGATGTTTTTTTTCAAAAAAACTAGAAGTTGGTTCTATTCTTTCAATCGACATTACATAATCAGGCTTGATATCATGCCTTGCAAGGATTGGATAAGAGGCATCAACGCTTATAATGCTAACATATGGAGCAAATTTTTTAAGCGTATTAAGCTGTTTATCTAGGCTTGGGCCAGTTGATACAATTATAGCTGTATCCATAAGACCATATCTTTTTTTAACAAGACTTGTGTAGCAATAATTGCTAATCATGGGCACTAAATTTTCACAATTTTGTCTTGTGCCTAATAAAAGATCGTCTATGCTATTGCCGTGAGCAACTACTATTTGAGAAAATGCCCTTGTAATCTCTTTGTTTATTCTTATGTAGTCTTCTTCAAATTGATCATAAAAAGGCATATGAATCATAAGATTATCATAGGTTTTTGCATATGAGTTTAGTTTTGCTTCTGTAACCAGATAATAAAAATGTGTATAGGTTGCAAATTTTGAATAAAAAAGTATTATCTGTCCACTTTCTAGTTCGCTTGATAGATCAATAACATTTAAAACAAGATATATGATCTCAATCTCTGGCTCTATGACTACGATTTTTTGGTGTGTTTCATTTTTTGCTAATGCTTTATAGAGTACGCCATTGCCTAGTCCATAAAAAAATAGTATCGGATAACGTTTATAGTCACTTTCTATATCTTCAAGCAGCTTTAAAATGTCTGCTCCAGGATTTTCATAGATATATTTAAAAGTATGCTTGTTTATTAAATTTATATCAATCGGATCTTTTCCTATAAAAATTTCATAGTCTTCATTACCAGCAATAGACCAAAGCCTTGCTGCTAGAATTTCATCTTGTTGAAATAGTGCTTGAAGGTTTTTTTGAAAGATAGGATTTTGGATATTTGATACATTATCTTTAGATGGTTTTGCCTTTTTATTAGATGCCTTATCGTTTTTATTGTTCATATCAAATCCTCCTTTGTTAATCTCTCGCTAAATTTTATATCTCTTTTTGCTTTTTTACCGATCAGCTCTTTTAAAAATTTAGGGTGCAGGCCGTACCCTGGGCGCACACTCCTTATATTTTGCTCGCTAAAAATTTCACCTTTTTTTATATCTGCGCTTGCATAAAGCGAGCGTGAAAATCTCCTGTTTAAAACCGCTTTTTCATCTAGCTCGTAGCTTACCACGCCCAAAAGCTCTTCGGCCTCTCTAACGCATTTTGTCATAAGAGCAAATTCGCTCTCATCAAGGCTAAATGCGCTATCAACGCTTTTTACGCTTTTATCAAGTATAAAATGTTTTTCAATTATCCTAGCACCCAGGCTAACCGCAACAACTGGGGCTGTCACACCTAGTGTGTGATCTGAAAAGCCAACCTCTACGCCAAATTTCTCTCTCATATCAGCTATCGTTTTTAAATTCATGCCATTTAGCGGCGCTGGGTAACTTGAAGTGCATTTTAAAAGAGCGATGTCACTATTACATGCATTTTTGCAAATTTGTACCACATCTCTTATCTCTTCTTCATGGGCTATGCCAGTTGAGATGATGATGGGCTTGCCTTTTTTGGCTACAAATTCTACAAAATCATAATCCGTTACCTCAAAGCTTGCGATCTTGTAAGCTGGTGGGTTAAACTGCTCTAAAAAGTTGGCATCATCCTTGCAAAATGGGCTTGAAAAGCAGACAAGCCCTTCTTCTTTTGCTACTTTAAAAAGCTCGGCGTGCCACTCTTTTGGCGTTAGCGCCTCTTGATAAAGCTCGTATAAATTTCTCTTGTCCCAAAGCCCGCCTTTTATGACAAAATCATCTAGGTGCGAATTTAGAGTTAAACTATTAGGCGTATATGTCTGAAGCTTTATCGCATCAGCTCCAGCGCGCTTAGCTGCCTTTATCGTATCTATCGCCGTTTTTAGGCTGCCGCTGTGATTAGCGGAGAGCTCTGCTATTATAAAGACCTTTTTGTCTGTATCAAAATTTCCTATTTTCATCCGTTAGTCCGTTTTATTTTTAAGCTCAAGATAGCTAAATTCACCATCTTTTGCATAGATCCTAAAGCCAAAATTTTTATAAAGTGCGAGCGCTTTTTCGTTGTTATTATAAGCTTTTGCCTTTAGCGAGCCAACCTCTAATGTAAAAAAAGCGTAGTTTTTTATGAGATCAAGCAGTTTTTTACCCACGCCTCTTAGCTCCGGATTTTTATAAACGCCAAATTCACAACTTTCTTTCGTAATATCAACAAAGCTTATCACTCCGATAAATTCGCTCTCATCTTTTACTAGAAAATAAATCTTATCTTGAATGCTCTTTAATCTCTCTAAAAAAGCAAAATGCTCCTCTTTGCCAACGCTTTTATTTTTCATAAATTTAGCTATCCGCTCGTCGTTTCGCCACTTTAACACCATCAGCTTTTGCTCGCCATTAAGCGAGGTAAAATTTATAAGCTCAAGCAAATTTCATCTCCCCAGTAAGCTTCATATCCATTTTCTTTTAGCCAAGCAAAGATCTCTTTTTGATTATCCGCTACGCAAATGGCTTTAAATTTGGCTCCCAAAACGTAAGCTTCATTTACAAGTGAGCTTGCTGTTATGATGAGCATTTTGGCTTCATTCATCAGCCTTGCTACGCTTTTGCTATCTACAAAAAGGTTAAAATTTTCGCTCTTGCTTGATAGCTCTTTTAGGGCGCTTAAATTTTTATTTCCGCTAGTTGTTATGACGGCTGTTTTTAGCTTTTTAAGAAGCAGTTTTTCTGAAATTTTAGCACTTAGTCCTGAGATATCAGTGCCTCCAAGAATGATAGCGTAGTCGTAAATTTTCTCCCTTTTTACCTGTGCTTCTTCATAAAACTCATCTCTAACTAGCAAAAACTCACTTCCGCAAAATACCTTACAACCTTTTTCTACAAGCCTCTCATATCTTACCTTTTGCGCATATAAATTTACGTTTAAAATGTAGTCTGCAAAATGTTTCTCGTAAGTGTCGTCAAATGATAAAATTTTAACGCCAGTTTTTTCTTTTATAGCTCTTTCATCTTCAAAGCTAAAGCCGTAGTGGTCGATGATGAGAAGTTCAAATTTATTATCTTTTATAAGCTCACAAAGCTCATCTATCTCGCCACTTCTTAGGGTAAATTTGGGGTAGTTTATCTCATCAAAAATGTCACCTTCAAGCCTTAAAGATGCAAATGAGATGTCGCTAAATTTTTTAGCAAGCAAAAGGTCTCGCCTGATGTGCCCATGCCCTATCTTGCTGCTACTATCAGCGCGCACGAGCGTTTTTAGCAGTGGGAGTCCTTTAAATTCTTTCAATCAAATCTTTCCATTATTTATCAAATAAAGCTTTTTAGCAAACTCAAAATCCTCTATCGTGTCGATGTCACAGACTAAATTTCTTGGCAGCAAATACGCCTTTGAGTGTGGCGCAAACAAAGCACTACACTCCAGCCAAGCCTCTTTTTTGCCAAAATAAAATGCCCCAGCGTCATGAAACGCAGGCTCAAGATCTTGCGAGCGCGTCTTTTCAAACTGCGGGTAAAACATGCTAACTCTAGTGTTTTCATCAAGTTTTATCGCCCTTTGTATAGGAAAATCAAACGCAGTTGCTGAAAATAAAAATTTACACTCATGCTTTTTAAACTCTCCTGCGGCCTCTTTTAAAATTTCAGCCGTTATAAGCGGCGCTGTCGCGTAAAGACAGCAGACGTCACTAAAGCTAGAATTTACGCGCCCTATCGCGTCTTTTATCACGTCAGTGCTTGTCGCGTAGTCATCGCTTAGGCTCGCATCTCTAAAAAATGGCACGCTAGCTCCAAATTCTATAGCCACATTTGTGATCATTTCGTCATCGGTGCTTACGATCACTTCGTTAAAAACTTTAGAATTTAGCGCGGCCTCGATGCTATATGCGATTAAAGGCTTGCCTAAAAAGTCTTTGATATTTTTGCCAGGTATTCTCTTGCTGCCGCCTCTTGCTGGGATGATGCAGATCATTTTTGCTCACTAAAGCTTTTTAGCACATCAAAAAGCGTGCTAGCTACAAATTTAGCATCATCCACGTTCATGCCGTGATGGCATGGGATGCTAAGCTCAGCGCTATAAAATTTCTCCGCATTTGGCAGTGAAATTTCGCCTAGAAGCGCTTTATAAAAGCTAAATTTATATGTTGGCTTATAGTGTACCTGCACGCCAACGCCTTTTTGCAAGAGTGCTTCAAAAATTTGCTCTTTTTTATCCCAAAATTTCTCATCCAAAAGCACTGGATATAGGTGCCTTGAACTAGTTGTATTTGCTGGGATTTTTATAGTTTTAAAATATTCACACCCGCTAAATTTCTCATCATAAAATTTAGCTATCTCATTTCTTTTGGCGATAAAGCCGTCCAGCCTTTTTAGCTGGCTAAGCCCCAAAGCGCAGGCCACGTCTGTTATCCTGTAGTTGTATCCAAGCAGGCTCATGTCGCTATCCCAAAGCTTTGTTTTAGCGATGCCGTGGCTTCTATATAGCCTTGCAAGTCTTGCTAGCTCATCGTCGTTTGTGGCAAGTGCGCCGCCCTCAAGCGTGGTGATAGGCTTTACAGGGTGAAAGCTAAATATGCTAATATCAGCCTTAACGCCCACTTTTACGCCATTTTGCACGCTACCAAGGGCGTGAGAGGCGTCGTCTATCACTTTTATGCCGTGTTTTTTGGCTAAATTTATGATCTTATCTAGCTCCACTGGATTACCACCGTAATCAACCGCAGTTATCACCTTTGTTTTTGGTGTGATAAGAGCTGGAATTTTTTCTTCATCGATGTTGCCATTTGCTTTTACGTCGCAAAATTTAACCTGTGCTCCTGCCATCAAAGCCGCATTTGCAGTGGCTGCAAAGGTGATAGGTGTCGTGATCACTTCATCGCCGTCTTTTACGCCAAGGCTTAGATAGGCTACATGAAGTGCCGAAGTGGCTGAGTTCATGATGACAACATGCTTTACGCCAACATAGCTTGCCAGCTCCTCTTCAAATTTACTGACCTTTTGGCCACCTGTTAAGATGTCATCTTTTAAGGCATCTGTGACCGCCTTTATATCCTCTTCTGTGATCTGCTGACGGCTGTAAGGGATCATTTAGCATCTCCTATCATCTCAAGAAGACCTGCTCTATCTAGCCAAATTTTATTTGTATTTGAGCTATATTCAAAGTCCTCGCTCACTGGTTTGCCCTTTTGATGAAGAGCATTTGTCGAGAAGTCCTGCGCTGTTAAAAACTGGATAGATGGACTAATAACGTAGTAATCATCAAATTCGTATGTAAGATGCGCATCATCTCTTGAGATCATCATCTCATGCATCTTTTCTCCTGGGCGAATGCCTATGATCTTGACGCCAAGGTCTGGTGCAAGGGCTTTTGCAAGATCGACCATCGTCATAGATGGGATCTTTGGTATGAAAATTTCGCCACCTTTCATCCTCTCAAAATTTTTAAGGACGAAATTTACACCTTGTTCAAGCGTGATCCAAAATCTTGTCATCTTCTCATGTGTGATAGGAAGCTCTTTTTCGCCTTGCGCGATCAGTTTTTTAAAGAGTGGTACGACTGAGCCACGAGAGCCAACGACGTTTCCATATCTTACGACGCTAAATCTTGTCTTTTTATCTCCAACAATGTTATTTGCAGCGACAAAGAGCTTATCGCTGGCCAGTTTTGTAGCTCCGTATAAATTTACAGGGTTGCACGCCTTGTCAGTTGAGAGAGCGATTACCTTGCTAACGCCACACTCCAAAGAGGCGTCGATGACGTTTTGAGCGCCGTCAATGTTTGTTTTGATGCACTCCATTGGGTTATATTCTGCGATTGGTACGTGTTTCATCGCAGCTGCGTGGATGACATAGTCTATGCCATTCATCGCGGTTCTTAAGCGCTTATAGTCCCTCACGTCGCCGATGAAAAAGCGCATAGCCTTGTCTTTAAACATTTGGGCCATTTCGTATTGTTTTAGCTCATCGCGTGAGTAGATTACTAGCCTTCTTGGCTTGTATTTTTTTAACAAAATTTCGGTGTATTTTTTACCAAAACTTCCTGTTCCGCCGGTAATTAGTATTGATTTATCATTAAACATTATTGCGCCCTTTACTAACTATTTTTGGGGTATAAATAGCTAAATCTAAATTGTATTTTATAAAAATTTAAGCAAAAGCTATGCCAAAATTTTAAAATTTATTACAAAAGTTTTTACCTTTCTAGATTCTATTTCGTCAAATTTTAATTAATGTTTAGAGGAAATTATAAAAGCAGTATTTAAATTTAGCCTTTGCAAAATCGCAAAGGCATAAAAATTACTTCAAAATTCTTGGCAGTGTGATGCCTTCTTGGGCTTGGTATTTACCATTTTTATCAGCATAGGTTACCTCGCAAGGCTCATCGCCCTCGATAAATAGCACCTGCGCGATGCCTTCGTTCGCATAAATTTTTGCAGGAAGTGGCGTCGTGTTTGAAATTTCTATCGTGATATGCCCCTTAAATCCCGGCTCAAAAGGCGTGACGTTTACGATGATGCCGCACCTTGCATATGTGCTTTTACCAAGGCAGATGGCTAGTACGTTATCTGGCATGTTAAAGTACTCGATAGTGCGCGCTAGAGCGAATGAATTTGGTGGTACGATGCAGACATCGCCTTTAAAGTCTACCACGTTTTTTTCATCGAAATTTTTCGGATCGACTACGGTTCCGCCGATGTTTGTAAAAATTTTAAACTCGTCGCCCACGCGGATATCGTAGCCGTAGCTAGATACTCCGTAGCTCACCACGCCGCGACCCACCTGCTCCTCGGCAAATGGCACTATCATATTTTTCTCAACCGACATTTTTCTTATCCAAGAGTCTGATTTTAAGCCCATTTTTGCTCCTTTTTGACGGAGATTATAACGCTTTGCGTCTTTAAAGTAAATTTAATGGCATTTTGCAATAAAATTTAAGGAAATTAGTATAAATTTAACAGTAAAAATTAATAAAGGGGCAAAAATGCAAGAGAGAAATGCAGAAATTTTTACTGGCGAGCGTGCAATGTTTGGGGCAAAAAGTATAAATTTTACAAACTGTATCTTTGAAGATGGCGAGTCGCCGCTAAAACACAGCTCAAATTTAAAGCTAAATGAGTGCGTTTTTGCCTACAAATATCCACTTTGGTACGCAAATGATATCACGCTAAATGGCGGATACTTGGAGTCTCTAGCAAGGGCTGGCATGTGGTACAGCGCAAATTTAAGCTTCAAAGGCGTGGTCATCAATGCTCCAAAAAGCTTTAGAAAAAGCTCGCAAATTTCGCTAGAAAATATAAATTTTTCAGATGCTAGTGAAACACTTTGGGGATGCACGGATGTGAAGATAAAAAATGTCTTTGCAAAAGGGGATTACTTCGGGGCAAATAGCGAAAATTTAGAGGTTGACGGGCTAAGCTTAGACGGCAACTACTGCTTTGATAGTTGCAAAAATCTTTGCATCACAAACTCAAAGCTCATTTCAAAAGATGCATTTTGGAACTGCGAAAATGTGATCGCGCAAAACTGCCTAATCTCAGGCGAATATCTAGCTTGGAACTCAAAAAATGTGACACTTGTAAACTGCACGATAAAGAGCTTGCAAGCACTTTGTTACGTGGAAAATTTGGTCGTAAAAGATTGCATTTTTATGGATACGAGTCTTGCGTTTGAGTACTCAAGTGTCGATGTAAGCACAAGCGGAGCGATAAAAAGCATAAAAAATCCAAAAAGTGGCGTGATAAGAGCAGCAAAGATAGATGAGATCATCATCGATGAAAGTTTAGTGGATACTAAAGGTATTAAGATAATTATTACTGAAAAATAACTTAGCAAAAAAGAGTAACTTTGAGTTCCCGTTTTTGCTTCATAAAAAAATTTTTTATCTAATTTTCGCTACAATTAGACGCTTATATAAAAATTTAGGAGAAATTTCTATGAAAAAAGAAGATATAAAAGAGCTTATCGAATTTTTTAATGATATGGAGATGAATCATATCAAAATAAAAAGTGGTGATTTTGAGGTAGAGCTTGAAAAATTTTCAGATTATTGCGCGCCTGCTAAACCAGCAGCACAAGCACCAGCTCCAGCACCTGTAAATGTAGTCGTTAATTCAGAGGTAAAACCAGCTGCAAACTCGCCAAAAGATAGCATAAAATCTCCTATGGTAGGTACTTTCTATGCCGCTCCAAGCCCAGGTGCCGCTCCATTTGTAAAAGTAGGTCAAAGAGTAAGAAAAGGCGATGTAGTAGGCATCATCGAGGCTATGAAGATAATGAACGAGATCGAGGCTGAGTTTGACTGCCAGATCACTGAGATGCTAGTCTCTGACGGACAGCCAGTTGAGTTTGGATTGCCGTTATTTGGCGTGGAGAAAAATTAATGGAATTAAAAAGAATTTTAATCGCAAACCGAGGCGAGATCGCCCTTCGTGCTTTGCGAACGATAAAGGAGATGGGTAAAGAAGCCGTTGTAGTCTATTCAACCGCTGATAAAGACGCACTTTACGTAAAATATGCCGACGTAGCCATTTGCATCGGCAAAGAGCGCTCAAGCGACAGCTATCTAAATATCCCAGCTATCATAAGTGCAGCTGAGATCAGCGAAGCAGACGCTATTTTTCCTGGTTATGGCTTTCTAAGTGAAAATCAAAATTTTGTTGAAATTTGCTCACACCACAAGATCAAATTTATAGGACCAAGTGTCGCTGCAATGGCTTTAATGAGTGATAAAAGTAAGGCAAAGCAAGTCATGCAAAGAGCTGGCGTACCAGTCATACCTGGCTCAGACGGTGCTGTGGCTGACACAAAAGCAGCAAAAGAGTTAGCTAAAAAGATAGGCTATCCAGTCATATTAAAAGCTGCAGCAGGTGGTGGCGGACGTGGTATGCGCGTGGTTGAAAAAGAGGCTGATTTAGAAAAAGCATTTTGGTCTGCTGAGAGCGAGGCGATGAGTGCATTTGGCGATGGCACAATGTATATGGAAAAATATATCCTAAACCCACGCCACATCGAAGTTCAAGTAATTGGCGATAGCCATGGCAATGTGCTTCATATCGGTGAGCGTGATTGCTCTATGCAGCGTCGCCACCAAAAGCTGATCGAAGAGAGTCCAGCTATTCTGCTTGACGAAAAGACAAGAGAGAGACTTCACGAAACTGCCATAAAGGCGGCAAAAGCGATCGGCTACGAGGGAGCTGGTACGTTTGAGTTTTTGGTTGATAAAAATTTAGACTTTTATTTCATTGAGATGAATACAAGACTTCAAGTTGAACACACAGTGAGCGAAATGGTAAGCGGACTTGATATTATCGAGCTTATGATAAAAGTGGCTGAAGGCGAGACACTACCATCACAAGAGAGCATTGAGCTAAAAGGTCATGCGATCGAGTGCAGGATAACAGCTGAAGATCCAAATACATTTACGCCGTGTCCTGGAAAGATCACAAAATATGTCTGCCCAGGTGGCCGCAATGTAAGAATGGATAGCCATATCTATCAAGACTACTCGATACCGCCGTATTACGATAGTATGATCGGCAAACTTGTGGTTTGGGACACTGATAGAAATAGGGCGATCCATAAGATGAAAGTAGCTCTTGATCAGCTCATAATAAATGGCATCAAAACAACAAAAGATTTTCACATCGCTATGATGGAAAACAAAGACTTTTTAAGCAATAACTACGATACAAATTATCTTTCAAGACACTAAAAATTTTAAGTCAGGATTTGCAAAAAGCAGATCTTGACTTAAAAATTAAATTTTTTTAAGTTTATCTTAGGGGAAGCATGGTAAACAAAATCAAAGATCAAAATACAAAATTTTTCTCAAATGCCGATCTTGCAAAGCTATTTTTCCCTATTGCGGTTGAGCAGTTTTTAGAGTATAGTCTAGGGCTTGCAAACTCGCTAATGGCAGCAAGTGTTAGTGAAAGCGCTGTAAGTGCGATTAGTCTTGTGGAATTTGTCATGGCGCTATTTATTAGCATTTTTACAGCTATCGCTACTGGCGGCTCAGTGGTTGCTAGCCAGTATCTAGGCAATAAACAAAGTGGCAATGCCAAAATCACAGCAAATCAGCTCGTTTGGTTTAGTTTTATCTTTGCCCTTTTTATCGCAGTGGTCATCATAGTTTTAAAAGATATTATCCTAGATTACGTCTTTGGCGATATTGGTGAGCAAGTAAGGCATGATGCTAGCCACTATCTTGTTTTCTCAGCTATTTCTGCACCATTTTTGGCTGTCTATGCAGCAGCTGCGGCGATCTTTCGCACGATGTCAAACGCAAAGCTGCCTATGTATATTATGGCAGCTGCAAATTTATTAAACGTATTGCTCACTGCCATTAGTATTTATACATTTCATACTGGTATTTTAGGTATTGCCATCAGTACGCTTATAGCCAAGATGCTTGCTTGCTTTGTTATAGTCTATTTGCTTCTTGATATAAGGCTAAAACTTCACATAAGAAAGAGCTTTATCTATAAATTTGACTATGAGATCATCAAGAAAATTTTAAATATCGGTGTACCTTATGGCTTTGAAAATTCGATGTTTTATGTGGGTCGCATCATCGTTTTGAGCCTTGTTTCACTTTTTGGCACGGCAAGTATCGCTGCAAATGCCGTGGGAGGGACGATCGTGATGTTTCAAGTGCTCCCTGGCATGGCGATAGGCACAGGACTTAGTGTAGTTATCTCAAGGTGCGTTGGCGCAAACGACTTTGCTCAGGCTAAATTTTACGTAAAAAAATCGATGATAAGCATCTATATTGTCCAGCTTTTTAGCACAACAGTAATTTTGCTTTTACTTGAGCCATTGCTTCTTGTTTATAATCTCTCAGAAGAAGCCATAAAATTAACAAGGCAGATCGTCTGGTATCACGGTATCGCTATGTGTCTTATTTGGCCACTTGCCTACACATATCCGACCGTTTTTCGTGCTGCAGGGGATGCTAAATATCCGATGATTGTAAATTTAGTTTGTATGTTTGCTTGTAGAGTCATCTTGGCCTATGTCTTTGCACTTACATTTGATCTTGGTATGATAGGTACTTGGTTTGCAATGTTTGCTGACTGGGCTGTAAAGGCGGTGCTTTTTACTATTAGATACTTAAAAGGCACATGGATGAAATTTAAAGCTATTTAAAAAGAAATTTAGTAATATACAAGCGATTTTGTCGCAAAGGATAAAAAATGAAAAATGTATTTAAAATTGGTGCAGTTTTGCTTACGGCAGCTCTTTTTGCTGGATGTGCGAGTGAGAGCTCAAGGGTTGTTGAGACTCCAAAAGTAGCAAGCTATGGCACAGTTTACAATGGTCAAAAAATTTCAGTTTCGATAGGTCGATTTAATAATCAATCAGCTTACCAAAATGGTATATTTGCTGATGGCGAGGATAGGCTTGGTAACCAAGCTCAAAGCATTTTGATCACAAATTTACAGCAAAGTGGTAGATTTTTGGTGCTTGATAGATCAAATATGAAAGTGATCAAACAAGAGAGCGAGCTAAGTAAAACCGTTCAAAATCTAAAAGGCGCAAGATACGTGATAACCGGTGATGTAACCGAGTTTGGACGAAAAACTACGGGTGATCATCAGCTATTTGGCATACTTGGCAAAGGCAAGCAACAAACTGCCTATTCAAAGGTAAATTTAAATATCGTTGATACCAAAACAGCTGAGGTTGTCTATTCGGTTAGCGGTGCTGGCGAATACACCCTTTCAAACAGAGAGATCATAGGCTTTGGCGGCACAGCAGGATACGACTCTACGCTAAATGGCAAGGTTTTAAGTCTAGCTATTATTGAAGCGGTAAATAATCTAGTAAATGGCATAGAAAGTGGAGCATGGCAAGTAAAATAAAGCTTGCCGGCCTCGTGCTTTTTGTGCTATTTTTAGCGGGTTGCGGTCATTCAAACGGCCCAAGATCAATTTATTATTGGGACGGATCATATAGCAGCTCGCTATATAGTTATCTAAATGAAGAGGGCGATACAAACGAGCAGATTTCACGCTTAGAAAATTTGGTGCAGATATCAATACAAAAGGGCTATAAGATCGCTCCTGGCGTATACGCACACCTTGGACTTTTATACTTAAATAACGGAAATTTAGGCGCTGCAAATGCAAATTTTGACAAAGAAGTAGAGAATTTCCCAGAGTCAAGGGAGTATATAAATTTCATCAAAGGCTCTAAAAATTTGACTCCAAAAAAAGTAGAGCAAAAAGAGGGGGCAAATAATGAAAAATAGCCTAAAATTTATAGCCACTATATTTTTGGTAGTATTTTTTACGGGCTGCTCTATAAAAGAGCCTGAGCCATACGACTACTCAGAATTTTTACAAAAAAGACCTCACTCTATCTTAGTGCTTATGCCAACAAACGATAGTACAGAAATTTCAGGTCCAGCTGCTGTTTTAGCAAATGCAGTCGCACCACTAAGTGAGGCAGGATACTACGTATTTCCAGTGGCTCTTGTAAATGATACCTTTAAGCTAAATGGTATAACCGAGCCAAGTGAGATCGCAGCCGTGCCACTAAATAAGCTTGATAAAATTTTTCATGCTGATAGTGTGCTTTACATAAACATAAAAGATTATGGCACGAGCTATGCGGTTATCTCAAGCTCAACAAAGGTTGTCCTTGAAGCAAAGCTTATTGATATAAAAAGTGGCGCTACTCTTTGGCAAGGCAGTGCTATGGCAGCAGAAGATAGCAGCAGTGGCCAAAGTAGCCTACTTGGTATGTTAGTCTCAGCCGTCATCTCACAGGTGGCAAATACCATCTCAGATAGATCATACGATCTAGCAGTGATGGCAGATGCTTATTTATTTTCAAGAAATTGCCATAACTGCATACTTTATGGGCCTTATTCGCCGTATTACGGCAAAGATGCACAGCTTCATAAAGATAGATAAATTTAATGAATACTCATCGTCTTGGGATACTCCTTACTTTAATTGGCGGTATCCTTTGGGGATTTAGTGGGGTTTGTGGGCAGTATCTATTTTCACTTGGTATAAATTCTGATTTTTTGGTGCCATATAGACTGATGCTAGCTGGCATTGTTATTGTGATTTTTTATGCTTTTAAAGAACCAAGTGCCGTTTTTACTCCGATTAAAGATATAAAGCTACTTGGTGAGTTTTTAGTTTATGCCTTGCTTGGGCTTATGATGACGCAGTATGCCTACTTTTACTCCATCGAGCTTTCAAATGCCGCAGTTGCGACTGTTATTCAATACACCGCTCCTGCTTTAATTTTAATGGTCATTTGCATAAAAGAAAAACGCGTCCCAAGAAAACTTGAAATTTTAGCTCTATTTTTAGCCATGCTTGGCGTATTTTTCCTAAGCACACATGCTCAAATTTCATCTCTTGTCATTTCGCCAAAGGCCTTGTTTTGGTGCTTAGTTAGCGCTATTTGCGTTTGTGTTTATAATCTTGCTCCAGCAAGGCTAAATACGAAATATTCAGTCACTCTCACGCTTGGCTGGGGCATGGTTATGGGTGGAGCAGTGCTTGCTTGCTATATGAGAGTTTGGGATTTTACTGGGCTTAATGGTATAAATCAATGGCTGGCATTTATTGCTGTTATTACGCTTGGCACCATTTTTGCATTTAGCTTTTATATGATAGGTGTTAAGCTTATAGGAGCAGCAAAAGCTAGTTTATTAGCCTGCATAGAACCACTAAGCGCAGCATTTTTTGGCTACTTTTGGCTTGGAACAAAATTTGTATTTTGGGATTTTTTAGGATTTGTTCTAATAATCTCTTGTATATTTTTACTATCAAAAAGAGAAAAATTATGATATTTCTAGCACAAACCGATACGACAGCTGGCTTTTTGAGTAAAGATTATAAAGAGATAAATAGAGCCAAAATGCGTGATGAAAATAAACCTTGCCTTATCACTACGGCGAAATTTAGCGTTTTAAACGAGCTTGTTAGAGTGCCAAAAAAGTATAAAAATTTTATACGCCGTTCAAGAAAAGCCACATTTTTGTATCCAAATTTAAAGGCTATTAGAGTCGTAAAAGAGTGTGAGCACGAAAAATTTTTAGCTAAATTTGACTGGCTTTATTCAAGCAGTGCAAACAAAAATGGACAAAATTTTAATGAAGCTTGGGCTATGAGCGTGGCTGATGAAATAGTAGATGATCATTTTTTCGAAGATACACCATCAAAAATTTATAAAATTTCTCGAAAAAAGATAAAACGTTTAAGATAACTAGTGAATTTATACGGTCACTACCTTTTTAAACTCATCTAAATTTTTTAGCGCTTCATCTATGCCAATCAGCCAAAATTCGCACTTTGTCGTATCTTTTTTAAAGTGTTTTTTTATTAGTTCTTCCACGCTTTTTGTGCCACACTCTATTAAAAACTGTTTATAAATTTTGCAAAATTTTGCTTCGTCTTTTTTAAACTCACTTAGAAAAAATTGTGATAGCAAATAACCGACACTATAAGGATAGTTGTAAATGTAGTTATCTGTTTTATAAAAATGTGGCTTAAAATATGGCAAAAATTCTTCAACATCGCTCGTGCTGTCTTTATAAAATTTATCCCAAGCTTGTTTTAAAAGATCGCTCGCATCTTTTTTGCTGACTTGACCCTTTTGTCGCAGTTTTAAAAAACCAGTTTCAAACTCGTATCTAACGCTTATATGAAGTAAAAAATTTGCAGCGCTTTTTAGCTCCTGCCATAAAATTTCTACCCTAAGTGAGTCATCTTTTTTTAGCTCATTTCGTAAAAGAGTTTCATTAAATGTACTCGCGCTCTCGGCCAAGCTCATTGGAAAGTTTGCGCTTAAAACTGGAAGATCACGCATCAAGTAGTAGTGCCAAGCATGCCCAAGCTCATGAGCTTGCTGGATTAAGTGTGAAAGAGTATTCATGTAGGTGGTAAAAATTCTTGGTTGCTTAAATTTTGGCAAACTCACAAAAAATGCTCCGCCAGCTTTATTTTCTCGTACATCGCTTTCTATCCAGTGTTTGTCTATCATAAGCTTGATAAAACTATCTTCATCCAGTGGTTTTAATGCTTTTTTGATGATTTTAATAGCCTCGTCATGAGAAATTTCATGATGCTTGCTAAGTGGATAAGGTGCCAAAAGATCGCAACTTCTCATGCTTTTGCCACCTAAAAAGCTAGCTCTTACTCTTACGCATTCTCTTATTTTTTCCACTCTTTTGCTAATGGCTTCTTGCATAGCGTTTAAAGTGTCAAGGCTCATTTTATTTTCTTCAAGGCTTGGAGTTAAAAAATCAACTTTTGCTGCCTTAAATTTAGCCAGTCTAAATCCATGAAGCATATTTAAGATATCAAGATAAAGATCGGCAAATTTATCATAGTGAGAACTCAGAGCATCAAACACATTTTTGCGTAAAACTTCATCGCCTGATCCTTTTAATATACCCATACATTTTGCAAGATTATAGCTTTGTGTATTTGCATTTTTATTGGCAGCAGAGATATTTATTAAATTATTTAGATGTCTAAAATTTGCAAAAAGTGGGAAAAAATTTGTGAGTGCTAAATTTGCAAAAAAATCTCTTTCACTCTTTTTTCGTATTTTGCTCTTGCTATTTTTATGCTCTAAATATAGAAATTTTATATGTTTAAAATGAGCGCTTTGAAAAATTTTATCATCATTTTTTAGGCTATCAAATTTATCAAAAAGTATCTCCTTTACTGTATCAAGTCTAGCTTTTTGCTCTTTTATTTTTAGCTCAAATTTACTAGCTAGCTCATCTTTTGTATTATCGCTACTTTTACAACGACAAAATGCGAGTAGGCTAGCTGCTTCTTTATATGCTTCTTCGTATGAGATGATAGCTTTGGTAAGCTCGCTATTGTTTAAAAATTTAACCAAATTTTCATTTTGTGCTTTTAGATTTTCAAACGATGAGGTAAAAATTTCGCTATCAAAATCTACATAAGAATCATCAAAGCTCCATCTCATATTTTCTCTTTAAAATGATAGTAAAAATACAAATATATGGTGGCTTATAAGACCTAAAATAGCTGGCACGCTGCATCTTTTAATGAGCGAAAGTGGGCTAATGTGAAGCATGCCTGAAATGGCTACCACTACGCCAGAGACAGGTGAAAGTGGTCTAGCTATTGTGGAGGCTTGATGCATAGGAAGCACGAGCATAACAGAGTTGATGTTTAAACTCTTGGCTATATTTGGCACCATATTTAAAAGCGGATAAAAGCTTGCACCATTTGAGCCAGCTATGATTGTAACGATGGTTGTTATAAATACAAAAAGTATAGACATGCCAAGTCCCCCAAAGCCTATGCTTTTTGCCAAATTTACAATAGCATCAAGCATACCAAGAGCTTTAAACCCTTCAGCAAATATACCAGCTGCTACAACTAGCATAACAACACCACTTAAGCTTTTTGCCATGGCATTAAAAAATACTTTTAGCCCTTCGCCAAGCTTTTCAAAGCTAAATTTATGCCTAAATGCTTCAAATACCATAGCAATTATCATAGAAAGGATTATGACGCTTGATATGTTTAATTTTATAGTTTTTAAACAATATGGCGAAAAAACTACTACTAAAATCATCGGTAAAAATGGTAAAAGAGCATAGATCATAGGTGCTTGCTCTTTTGGAACATCCACCTTATCGTCAAAACTAATGCTCTCTCCTATATGCTCGCTGCAAACCCAACCTTCTTTTTTGTCTAAGTATCTATTCCAAAGAACTAATGCAATGCCGATCACGAGCACAGTTGGAAGAGCCGCTGGAATTTTATAGATAAAAACATAATCAAGCACCTCAAGTTCAGTTGCTTTTGCAGCAGCAGCTGTCGATGAGCCAAGAAGTACCATTGAGCTAGCTCCACTCATCGCACAAATACTACCAACGCTTAGTTTATTTAGCCCTAGTGATATAAGAACTGGTCCAAGAAGTGCAAGACAAAGCACGCCAAGCCCAACTGCGCTGGTTATGACCATGCTTATAAGTTTTGCTACGCAAAAAGCTATGAATATCATAAAATATGGGCTTTTTATGGCTTTAAACCTTTTTGTGGCGATGCCCACAAAGGCTTGATTTGCTCCGATATGAGTCATATAACTTGCAAAACCGACCATTAACATGATTAAAAGTCCAAGTTGTGAAAAATTATTTGAGAGCATATAGCGGATAAACTCAACTACATCTAGCAATGAATTTCCAGTGCTCTTTACCTTTTCTGGTAAAAATTTTCCCGTATCAAGAATGACCGAAGAGATAAGCATGATAACGCCAGAGAGTAAGAGCACGAAAGTGGCGTATTTGCCTTTTAAAATCGCCCAGCCCACAACAAAAAGCGTAAGTAAGGCTATGATTAGACCAAGAGTATGCATTTTTGCTCCTTATTAAGATATTTAAAAACCAGAATACAAAAATCAAAAATACACTAAAGTATAAAAAATAATATTTATATACTTGCAATTATACTACTTGTTATATTGAAATTTCGCTTTTATTTATAAAAATATTATTGATTTTATAAATGAGGTTGCTGCTTTTATGACTAAGATGCAAAAGATAAATATAAAAATTTTAATATTAAGTGCGACTATTGTAGTGTGATTTAAAGCTAATTAAAATATTCAAAATATAAAAGATGCAAATATTTGGTTTGGTAAAAATTCAAATGATGCCAGTAGCAACTTATTTTAGTATTTACTCCCTCGGAAGTCCGTTTTTATCAGACTTGTCGCTGATTAGCTTACCCGATTCGTTGTATTTTTTGGCGCGGATGAGCCTACCGCGCTCAAACTCACCCAGGGCTTCGAGCTTTCCGTTTGCGTAGTAGTGGCGCGCCTCGCCGATCTCCAGCCCGTCCTCAAACATCACTCTAGCTTTTAGCTTGCCGTTTTCGTGATACTCCTCGTATAGCCCGTGATAGCGCCCGTTTTTAAACATTACTTTTGCCGCCGGCGCCCCGCTCTCGTAGTAGTCCAGACCCGCGCCCGTTTGGCGGCCGTCTTTGTACTCGTATTCGCCTCGTAGCTTGCCGCTTGGGTAATATTCGCGCGCGACGCCATCCTTTTTGCCGTCTTTGTAATTTTCTACCACGCGCGTTTTGCCGTTTTCGTAAAATCGCTTCCAAACGCCGTTTTTGCGGTCATTTTTGTATTCGCCCGTCTCCTCCACGGTGCCGCTTTCGTAGTACCACGTTTCCGCGCCCTCTCGCTTGCCCTCTTTGTAGGTTCGCACGCCTCGAATTTTACCGCTTTTGTAGTAGTCGAAGTCCTCGCCGTTTCGAAGCCCGCCCGCGTATGGGCTGCGTGCGCTAACCTCGCCGCTAACGTAATAGTCGGTAAATACGCCCTCTCGCTTGTCTGCCTTGTAGGTGCCCTCCTGCTTTAACGCGCCGCCCTCGTCAAAGTAGTAGCGGCGGTAGCGCCCGTCGCGGACGTCATTTTTGTATTCGCTCTCGCCCATCAGAGCGCCGCTATCTGCGTGGTAGTGCTTCGCCGTGCCCTCGCGGATGCCGTTTTTTAAGGGGTATTCGTTTGAGGGTTTGTCCCTACCGTCAAAATAGTCCCTGTATCGCATCGCCGTGCCGCCCTGCACGTCTATCTCGCGTATGAGCGTGGGCGGCAGGGGTTTTAGCCTCGGATAGACCATGCCCATCGCATTTACGTCATATAGGTCCTCGACGCTGTAGCGAAGCATCTTTAACGTGCCGTCGTAGAGCTTGCCTTTTACGTAGTAAAGCCCGTTTTTGAGGCTCGCTTCAGGCTTCATTACGATTTTTGGCTCTAGTGCTTGCACGACTAGCGCTAAAAGCGGGAGCAGGAGGAGGAATTTTAAAATTTTAATATCTAAAAAATTCACAAATTTAATCCTTATAATTTATTGCATTACCACCAATTGAATATACTTTAAATCAATTTTTACTTTTCTGTTTTATAACATCAATGAGCCATTCTGGTAACTGCTTTATTTTAGTTACAATTTCATCATAGTCAATCAACCTATCAGAGCTTTTTGATTTATCTAAAAAATCACTTGGATTTTTAGAAATTATATCAATCGTAGACGACATTAATTTTGTAAGCAACTCTTGATTTTCTTCGTTTAAATTTTTGATTTGTTCTTTGTAACTTTCATATGAGCTTGCAATTGCGACTTTATGTGCATATTCCTGCGAAAGCCTCATAGCTTCTTTGCGCCTATTTGAACAAAAAATAGCAAGCCAAATAAGAGGTAGTGCCATAGTTATTTTTGAAAAAAATCCGAAAAAGATAATATAAATTCTATTGTTCAATAAGGCAGATATATAGGGCGTAGCTATTGCATCGTTTGATTGCCCGAGTTGTGCAATTGTAGTTTTTACATCAAAGTTTAAAATTTCTTTTAAATCATAAAAGGACCAAAGTGCTACTAAAAATATAAATAAAATACATACGATAAAGGAAAAATTCCAAAATACAATCGTTTCACTTATCGAATTTCTCTCCCTGCCATAAGAGGCAGAAAGACTCGCATTAGTAGCTTTTTCATTTAGTTCCTTGATTATTTTGTCATACTCATCAAAACGAGTTTTCATTATACCTTTATATTCATCTAAATCTTTAAACATATTGTCAAGTTTTTGTTCCAAACCTCCACTGCGAACATTATCATTTAGTTCACCGAAAATCTTTATATGAAATTTTCCTATTTCTTCTAGTTTTTGATAATTTTCGGTAATTTTCTCTTTGGTTAATTCTAGGTCTTGAGCTATCTTATTTCTTGCATTTTCTATTTCTTGCTGTATAGATATATCTTTATCTTCTTGTCTAACTACCAAATTAGTTCTAATTTTTTCTATCTCATTAAAGTATCCATAGATTTCATCTTTTTGTTTTAAAAAATCGCCGTTAGCAATATTGAATTTTTGTATATAATTCTCGACATCTGTTATTTTATTTTTGATCGCTTCTAATTTTAAATCATCCAATGATGCCTTTATTGCGTCATTGTATCCCGCAATCATCTCCATAACGATTGGTTTTGCCTGATTTTTTGGAATATATATGGTTGAATATCTGGCTAATATTGTTAAGGCGTTGTCGATAATGGCAGTCAAATGCCCCATACTTCTATTCCAATTGACAAAGCAGTTTTGAAATTCTCCAAAAAAAGCATTCGGAAGTAGATTTTCGTCCAATAAATTTATGTAATTCTCTATATAAATTAGTGCTTCCTTATTTCTAGCAAATTCCTGCGCTTCGTTTTCCGACATAGATTTAACATTCAATGTATTAATATCTTCTTTTAACTGCCTGAAATTATTTAAAGAATTACTTATTTTTGACATTTATCTTCCTTGCAATAGTACTCTTTCTTAAGAATTTTAACACTATTTTAATTACACACTTCTTTTGGATGCTTTACAAACTTGATAAATTTACTAATTTTTTAGTCGTCCTTTAACGTGCCCGCGACGACCTTCCACTCTTGCGCGAGCCTTTCAAAGCTAAAATTTGCGTTTGCCGAGCTAGTAGAGGGTAGTTTGAGGGGCGGTTTGCCCGTTGCATTTAAAATTTGAGTTTTTAGGTATTTTTCGCAGATTTCGTGCGCCTTACCGCCGTTTGCGTAAACTTGCGCTATGCGCGCTCCGCTAAAAATCGGCTCCAAATTTGCAGGTTCGATAGCGGTCATTTTAGCATCGCTCGAGCCCTTTATCTCGCACGAGATCGCAGCGTCGTAGATGGCGATGCGGCTGGCGATTAGGAAATTTATCTTTTCATCCATGCTTGTAGGCAGCGGAGCGTTTAAAATCCCGGCCAGCACTCGCCAAAAGCGGTTTTGTGGATTTGCGTAGTAAAAGCCCAGCTTGCGAGAAACGACGGAAGGAAAGGAGCCGAGGATTAAAATTTTAGAATTTTTATCAAAAATAGGTTTAAAAGGATGAGTTTGGCTCATTTTGCGCCTTTTAAAATTTGCTGGGTAAATTTTACATTTTTAAATTTCAAAGCAAATTTAACCACCCAAACGAGCGGCTAAATTTACAAATATTTTCCCTCACCTGCCAAATTTAGGCGAGAGAAATTTGCGCTTTATTCGGCTGCGGTATCGGCAGAGACATCCTCGGCGCTCCCAGGCGCGCCGGACTCGATCTCGTCGCTAAAATCAGCCAAGCTTAGGCGTTTTAGCTGGCGGTAGCGTCTTTGCGCGTCGGCCTTGTTTTTAGCTAGCAGCTCGTCTGCGTGCTGCGGATTTGTCTTTTTAAGCGAGTTGTAGCGAACCTCGTTTAGCAAAAACTCCTCGTAAAGCGACCAATCAGGCTCTTTTGAGGTCATTTTTAGCGGATTTTTGCCCTCTTTGATTAGGCGCGGATCGTAGACGTAGGTCGGCCAGTAGCCGCACTTGGTCGCTAGCTCGCCCTGATCGCCGGAGTAGGCCATACCGCCCTTGATACCGTGCGCGATACACGGCGAATACGCGATCACGAGGCTCGGACCGTCGTAGGCCTCGGCTGCGGCGATGGCTTTTATCGTGTTTGCCTGGCTCGCGTTTGAGTTGATCTGCGCGACGAAGATATTTCCGTAGGTCATCGCGATGTAGCCAAGATCTTTTTTCTGCATCGGCTTGCCGCTAGCGGTAAACTGCGCTATCGAGCCAGCACGGCTTGATTTTGAGCTCTGGCCGCCGGTGTTTGAGTAGACCTCGGTGTCAAGCACGAGCACGTTTACGTTTTCGCCGCTAGCTAATACGTGGTCAAGCCCGCCAAAGCCGATGTCGTAGGCCCAGCCGTCGCCGCCGATGATCCACTGGGATTTTTTAACTAAGTATCTTTTTAGCTCTAAAATTTCTTTCACGCCCTCTACGTCTAAATTTTGCTCCAAAAGAGGAGTCAAAATTTTAGCTATTTGCGTCGTTTTCTCGCCGTCGTTTTTATGCGCGATCCAGTCGGAGTATAGCGCGGCTAGAGCGTTTGGCGCGGCGTCTTTGGTGCGTAGCATGACGTCCTCGATACGGTGGCGAAGCGTCTCTACCGCGACGTTCATACCCATGCCAAACTCCGCGTTATCCTCAAACAGCGAGTTCGCCCACGCTACGCCCTTGCCCTCTTTGTTCGTCGTATAAGGCGTCGAAGGCGCGCTACCGCCGTAGATCGAGCTACATCCCGTGGCGTTTGCCACTATCATACGCTCGCCAAATAGTCTCGTAACAAGCCCTATATAAGGCGTCTCACCGCAACCCGGGCACGCGCCGTGAAACTCAAATAGCGGCTGCGCAAAACCCACGCCCTTGACGCTATCTTTGCTCATTAGGTCGTCTTTGTAGGTTACTTTTTTAAATAAATAATCGGCATTTTCCTGCTCGTGTCGCTCCATCTCCTCGGCTAGCGGCACCATGACGAGCGATTTTTCCTTGCTCGGGCAGTTTTGGGCGCACAGTTCGCAGCCGGTGCAGTCTAGTGGGCTCACCTGGATTTTATATTTTAGCCCTTTTACCTCTTTGCCTTTGGCGTCTAGGACGTGATCTTGTACGGTTTGCGGCGCGGCGGCAAGCTCGTTTTCATCGATTAGAAACGGTCTGATGACCGCGTGCGGGCAGACGAAGGCACACTGGTTGCACTGGATACAGTTTTCCTCGATCCACTTCGGTACCATTACGCCGATACCGCGTTTTTCGTAGGCCGTGGTGCCTGATTTAAAGTGTCCGTCTTCAAAGCCCACAAAGGCCGAAACAGGCAGGCTATCGCCCCTAGCGGCGTTGATAGGCTTAACGATTTTTTCTATAAATTCGTCGCCGACGTATTTTTCCTCCGCGCTCGCGTCATCCGTCAATTTTGCCCAGCTAGGGTCGACTGCGACCTTAACCAGCCCGTCCGCGCCCATATCGATAGCCTTGTAGTTCATCTCCACGATCGCTTCGCCCTTTTTGGCATAGGCTTTGTGCGCGTACTCTTTCATGTATTTTTGCGCGTCGGCAAACGGTATGATGTCTGCAAGTTTAAAAAACGCCGACTGCATGATGGTGTTCGTGCGGTTTTTCAGTCCGATCTCGCGAGCTAGCTTGGTGGCGTTGATGATGTAGAAATTTACCTTTTTGGCGGCTAAAATTTTCTTTACTTTATTCGGTAGTTTAGCGACCGTCTGCTCGGCGTCCCAGATCGAGTTTAGCAAGAACGTCCCGCCCTCGCGGATACCGTCAAGAACGCCATAAATTTCAAGATACGCCGCGACGGAGCAGGCTACGAAGTGCGGATTTGAGACGAGATAGGTCGAGCGGATCGGATTTTTACCGAAACGCAGATGCGAGCGCGTGTAGCCGCCTGATTTTTTACTATCGTAGGCAAAATACGCCTGCGCGTAAAGCTCGGTTTTATCGCCGATGATTTTGATAGAGTTTTTATTCGCCCCAACGGTACCGTCCGCGCCAAGACCGTAAAATAGGCACTCCTTCACGCTTGCGTCGCTTAGCGAAATTTTCTCGCCGACTTTTAACGATGTAAAGGTCACGTCATCCTCGATACCGACGGTAAAGCCGTTTTTTGGATCGCTTAAATTTAGGTTTTCAAAGACCGCTAGCATTTGTGCGGGATCGACGTCTTTTGAGCTTAGACCGTAGCGACCGCCCACGATCACAGGCTGATTTTTGCGTCCGTAAAACGCCGCCTTGACGTCCAGATATAGTGGCTCGCCTAGGCTTCCCGGCTCTTTCGTACGGTCTAGCACGGCGATCTTTTCTACCGTCTCAGGCATCACGTCAAAGAGATATTTTAGGCTAAACGGACGGTATAGATGCACTTTTAGCACGCCTACTTTTTCGCCCTTTGCGCGCAGGTGATCGACGACTTCTTCTAGAGTTTGCGTAACAGAGCCCATCGCGACCACGATGCGCGTAGCGTGCGGATCGCCGTAATAATTAAACGGACGATAGTCGCGTCCCGTGATTTGTGAAATTTCTTTTAGATACTCCGCCACGATATCAGGAATCGCGTCGTAGTAGCGGTTAGCTAGCTCGCGAGTTTGGAAGTAGATGTCATCGTTTTGCGCCGTACCTCGAGTTTTCGGGCTTTCAGGGCTTAGCGCCTCGTCTCTAAATTTTTGCAGCGCCTCGCGGTCAAGAAGCCTATCAAAGTGCGAGTAGTCAAGCACCTCGATCTTTTGTATCTCGTGGCTCGTGCGAAATCCGTCGAAAAAGTGCAAAAACGGCACGCGACCTTTGATTGCCGCTAAATGCGCGACGCCGGCGATATCCATGACCTCTTGCACGGAGCCGCTTGCCAGCATGGCAAAGCCCGTCTGGCGACAGGCATAAATGTCCTGATGGTCGCCAAAGATAGAAAGCGCCTGAGCCGCGATAGAGCGCGCGCTCACGTGAATGACGCCGGGTAGTAGCTGGCCTGCGATTTTGTACATATTCGGGATTTTTAGCAAAAGCCCTTGCGAAGCCGTGTATGTCGTAGTTAGTGCGCCTACTTGCAGCGAGCCGTGTACGGTACCCGCGGCTCCGCCCTCGCTTTGCATTTCGACGACTTTAACGGGCATGCCAAATAGATTTTTCTTGCCCTGAGTCGCCCACATATCGGTGTAGTCTGCCATCGGCGAGCTAGGAGTGATCGGGTAGATGCCCGCAACCTCCGTAAATGCGTAAGCCGCGTGCGCCGCAGCCTCGTTTCCGTCCATAGTTTTCATTATTTTAGCCATTTTTCCGCCTTAAATTTTCTTACGATTTTTAAAAATCTTTTATTATAGAGATAGTTTCCAAAATCTACTATTAATCTATGTCATTAATAAATTCTGAGAATTTTGCATTTTGAATTACTAACTTTAAGCAAAATTCCATTACCTTAATGAAAAAAATTAAGGATAAAATTTGATAAGTGTCCATAGGGTAGCCTATTTAAGGGTTATAGCTCTTGCTTTTTGTGCTTTTATATTTAACACTACTGAGTTTGTTCCAGTGCCACTTTTAAGTGATATTGCAAAAGATTTTGACATGAGCACGGCTGATACCGGTCTTATCATCACGATTTATGCGTGGAGCGTCACGATACTTTCTTTGCCACTTATGCTTTTAACTGCAAATTTAGAGCGAAAATCTCTTCTTTTAAAGGTTTTTATCGTATTTGTTGTAGCTCATACTCTTTGTGCTTTTGCTTGGAATTTTAAAATTTTAATTATTGCTCGGTTGATGATAGCTATTGCTCATGCCATTTTTTGGGCTATCACTGCTTCACTTGCTGTTAGGCTAGCTCCGATAAATAAAAGCTCGCAAGCTCTTGGATTGCTAGCTCTTGGTACATCGCTAGCGATGATACTCGGTCTGCCACTTGGAAGAATTTTAGGTGATGCACTTGGTTGGCGTGTGACCTTTGGGCTGATCGGAATTTTTGCTGTTGGTGTTGGAGTTTGGCTATATAAAATTTTGCCACTTCTGCCAAGTAAAAACTCAGGCTCGCTTAAAAGCTTGCCAGAGCTTGCAAGAAATGGCCTTTTAATGGTCATATTTTTACTAACGGCAATTATCATAAGCGCGCATTTTAGCACCTATAGCTACATTGAGCCATTTGCAAAAGATATCAGTGGCTTTGATGGAAAATTTATCACAATATTCTTGCTTATATTTGGTGTTGCTGGTATCGTGGCAAGCTGGCTTTTCTCTAAATTTTATAAGCTCATTCCAAATGCATTTTCTGCAATTTCTATCATGCTTATTTTATGTTGCTTGCTTTTGTTAAATTTTATTGCTAAAAATGAAGTTTTAATGCTAGTTTTGGCCTTTGTTTGGGGGCTTGGCATAGCTGGTGTAAATATGAGCTTTCAAATAAAAGTGCTAAATCTTGCCTCAAATGCAACTGATGCTGCAATGGCGATATTTTCGGCTATTTATAACATAGGCATCGGAGCAGGGGCGCTAATAGGGCATCAGACGATAGTTCATTTAGGTGAGCAAAATATCGGCAATGTTGGTAGTTTTTTTGCCACAAGCGGACTTATCATATTTTTGTTTACGGTATCTAAGGTTAAGAGAATTTAGATGTTTAAATATCTAAGCAAAACGTTACAAATTTCTACATATAAGTGATAATAAATATCATAACTAAGAAAAATTTTAGTTAAGCTTCCTTATAATCATTATCAGAAAATGAATAAATTTTAGGAGCTTATTATGTCAGTTTTAGTTATCGGTGCAGATGAGATAACGCCTATCAAGGCAGTTTTACATGATTTGGGAGCTGAGAAGATAGAACACTGGGATGCTAGAAATGAAAACCGCGTAAATCGCAAGCCAATCCCTCAAGATACCGAGTGTGTGGTGATGCTAACTAGTTTTTTAAACCACAACACTATGAAGACTATTAAAACTCAAGCAAAAAAGAGAAATATTCCAATTGTTTGTGCAAAAAGAAGCGTTAGTTGCGTATTTTGCGAGTATTGCAAGGTCTTTGGGCTAGATAAGGAATTTGGATGCAAAGAATAATCAATGAGATTCGGGCTTTTATCAGATATTGGCGAAATAACTCCAAATATTTTTGCAAAGCTTGATAGGCTTTCACGTGCAAAAATTTTTATTGCACTTTATAATTCTGGCGTAGAAAGTGAGCTAAAAATACCACTTTCTTACGCTAAATTTCTAAATTTCAAAGAAATTTTTGAAGCCAGGATAAATTTCCTACTTCGCGAAAAATGTCTAAATTTTAAGCCAGCAGATCGCTTTTGTTTTTCATCAAATATCATCATAAATGCTTATTTAAAAGGCGACTTTTCAAAGATCAAATTTATAGCAAAAGAGCCAAAAATGGCGGCTGCAAAGATGATAAAAATGCTTTATGTAAGTGGGAAATTTGAGTTTTGTATCGATGCGGCACAGATGTTTTGTCAATTTGTTTATGATAAAATACGCCTCCGCCATCAAGATAAAGAGGTCATGCTAAATAGCGGTGTCATCTCGGTCAAAAAAGATGGTAAAAATTTGCTCAGCGTCATGCCAAGCTTTAAAAAAGTGAGCTTTGATGATATGAGAAATTTAAACGACGATATAGATAGAGCTGTCGGTGTGCTTGGTCACGAGTGCGAGATGGTTTATATCGTTTTTCCTAGAAATGAGGAATTTAGGCGACACGTTGAGGTTAGGCACTGTTATGCGAGAGGTTTGATCAAGCTTGTGCCTTATACGATTATTAGTAAAATTTTTTAAAAAGGATAAAAATGATAGGTATAGTTTATGGAAGCAGCATGGGAAATACCGAAGATGCAGCAAAACTTATAAGTGAGGGTCTAGGCCTTGAAAATGAGCTTTTAAACGTTGCTGATGTAGATGCAGCGAAACTAAATAGCTTTGATAAGCTAATCCTTGGTACATCAACCTGGGGTAGTGGCGATCTTCAAGATGACTGGGACGCGTTTAACTTTAAAGCATTAAATCTAAGCGGAAAAACAGTCGCTGTTTTTGGCATGGGTGATAGCGAGAGCTACTCTGATGAGTACTGTAACGGCATGGCAAAGCTTTATGATGAGGTCGTAAAAGCTGGCGCAAAGGTAGTTGGTGAGGTTAGCACTGATGGCTATACATTTGATGGCTCTGATGCTGTTAGAAATGGAAAATTTGTAGGTCTAGCACTTGATGCTGATAACCAAAGTGACAAAACTGAGGGTAGAATTTCAGCTTGGATAGAGCAGATAAAACCTCACTTTGCTTAATGTAATTTTAGCTAGATTTTCTAGCTAAAATTTTCATATATCCATAGCCGAGATGAAGCTTTTTATTCTTTCGTTTTGGCTATTAAAAAACTCATCTACCAAGCCATCAAATGCGATCACGCCTTTATCTAAAAACAAAATTCTATCAGCTATCTTTCTAGCAAAATTCATATTATGAGTGACAATGATCATAGACTTTTTCTCTTTTGCAAGAGACAAGATGACTTTTAAAACTTCAGCCTCAAGCTCTGGATCAAGCGCGCTTGTAGGCTCGTCAAGTAGTAAAAAGTATGGATTTACAGCTAGGGCTCTAGCGATGGCCACACGCTGTGCTTGTCCGCCTGAGAGCCTGTTTGGATAGGTATCTTCTTTGTGACTAAGCCCCACTTTGGCTAAAAGCTCTTTTGCCTCTTTTATTGCTTCGTTTTTATCCTTTTTTTGAACGTAGATCGGAGCTTCGGTGACATTTTGAAGCGCTGTTAGGTGTGGGAAGAGGTTGAAGCTTTGAAAGACCATACCTGTTTTTTTACGAATTTCTAAAAGCTCTTTTGAGCTAAGCTTCTCTTTAAAATTTACGCTCTTGTCATCTATCTCTAAAACACCACTTTGTGGGATCTCAAGTAAATTTATGCATCTAAGAAGCGTTGATTTGCCACAACCAGATGAGCCAACGATCACGGTCGTTTGTCCCTCTTTGAAGCTTGTGTTTATGTTATCTAGCACCAAATGATCGCCGTAAGATTTACTTATATTTTTAAAATTTATAGCCATTAGACATACCTTGAGACAGCTTTTTCAAGCCTTGATTGAAGATAGGTTAAGAGTGTGCAAACCACTAGATAGATGAGCGCTGCTAGGATGTAGAGGATGAGTGGCTCAAAGGTCCTTGCTGCGATCCTTTGAGCGACCATAAACATATCAACCATCGTTATAGAAGCTGCTAGTGAAGTGTCTTTAACAAGGCCTATAAATGTGTTAGAAAGCGGCGGCAGAGAGATCCTTACTGCTTGAGGTGCGATGATACGTTTTAAAATTTGATAGTGCGTCATGCCAAGCGATATGGCCGCCTCCCACTGGCCTTTTGGCACAGAAAGTATGGCGGCCCTTACGGACTCAGACGCATAAGCACCCACGTTTAGACTAAATGCAATAGTCGCCGCGCTCCAAGTATCAAGCGTGACGCCGATGCTAGGAAGTCCGTAAAATACAATAAAAAGCTGCACAAGAAGTGGCGTGCCGCGAAATATCCAAACGTAGATGGCAAATATAAATTTTAAAATTTTTATATTTGAAAGCCTCGCTACTGCTGTGATAATGGCGATGACAAGCCCTAGCGAAAACGAGAGCAATGTAAGCGGGATCGTCACCTTTAAAAGTGCAATGATCATCGGTAGCGTCGAGCTCGAAACAAGCTCGATCACTCTATCTAAATTTTCCATTTTTGCCTTGTTGGTTTATAATTTTATTTTGAGACGTCTTTGCCAAAGTAGCTTTTTGAGATAGCTTCTAGTTTGCCTTCTTTTGAAAGTTCATTTAGAGCATTTGAAATTTGCTCTGCAAGTTCGGCGTTGTCTTTTTTAACAGCTGCTGCTGTGTAGTCTTTCTCATCAAGTGAGGCAGCTATCTTTACAGGTGCGTTTGGACGCTCTTTTATGAAGTCGTAAAATACGATGTTGTCTCTTACAACAGCATCTACGCGTCTTGATATAAGAAGCTCCATACTTTTAGCAAAACTATCTGTTATGACGTGTTCAGCGCCGTATTTTACGGCTACTTTTGCCCAGTTGCTCGTAGCTGAGTCGGCATTTCTTTTGCCTTTTAGGTCGGCAAAGCTTTTTATGTCGTTATTATCTTTTCTAGTGATGATGGCACCAAATGTCACAGTATAAGGCACTGAAAAAGCATATTTTTTCTTTCTCTCATCAGTTATGCTTACTTGATTAAATACAACATCGGCCTTACCAGCATCAAATGCAGCTAGCATCGCATCCCAAGGAGCTGTTAGAAACTCAACTTTTAAATTTAGCTTTTGCGCTACCGCTCTTGCAATATCTACGTCATATCCTACTAGCTCATTTTTGTCATTATAAAATGTAAAAGGCGCGTAAGTGCCTTCAGTTGCTACTGTTAGCACGCCATCTTTTATAGTTTTTGCTTGCAAATTTAAAGCTATTGCAAGCACGGCTACTACTTTTAATAAATTTGTAAATTTCATTTTGATCCTTTATTTTGAAATATCTTTTCCAAAATATTTCATCGAAATTTCGCTTATCTTGCCCTCGGCTTTTAGCTCATCAAGTGCTTTGTTTATCGCCTCTAATAGCTCAGTGTTGCCTTTTTTAACGATTGCAGCTGTTGGCATCGGCTCGTTGCTTGTGTATGCGATTTTTAGTGGCGCATTTGGGCGTTGTTTGATATAGTCATAAAAAGTGACGTTATCGTTTATCGTATCATCAGCTCTTTTTGAGATGATAAGCTCCACGCCTTTGCTAAAGCCATCAGCTACAACCACTGTTGCGCCGTTTTTCTCAGCTATTGCCGCCCAGTTGCTAGTCGCAGAGTGCACACTCTTTTTGCCTTTTAGATCAGCAAAACTTTTGATGTCGTTATTGTCTTTATGTACTACAATTACCGGATATGGCATAGTGTAAGGTACGCTCATACCATACTTTTTCTTTCTATCTTCGTTTATACTTACTTGATTAAATACAACATCGGCCTTACCAGCATCAAATGCTGCTAGCATCGCATCCCAAGGAGCTGTTAGAAACTCAACTTTTAAATTTAGCTTTTGCGCTACTGCTCTTGCAATATCTACATCATATCCTACTAGCTCGCCCTTTTCATCGTAAAATGAGTAAGGCGAGTAAGTACCTTCAGTTGCGACGGTAAGTTCGCCTTTTTTGATAGTTGAAGCATTTAAATTTAAAGCTAAAAAAGCACCTGCGATCAAGCCAAAAATGGGCTTAAAATTCATTAATTCTCCTTATTTAAAATATCTTTACCGAAGTATTTAAGCGAAATTTCACTTAAAGCTCCTTCTTTGCTAAGCTCATTTAGGGTAAAATTTATCTTAATTAGCAGCTCTTTGTTACCTTTTTCTACGTTATAGCCCATTTGTTCACTATTTGTATGGCATCATCTTTTATGATCTGCCAGTAAAATTTTGTAAAGGCAGAATTTAGCAAACAATCGCACGAATTGCACCAAATTTAAAAAGCAATAGAAATTTTTATACAAAACTCTTTGCAAAAAATTTTTAAGATTTATGCAAATATTAGTCGCAACTGCGACCTGGGTAGTATTTTGTCACAAAGAAAGAGGGCGGTGCCTCACTCCGCTAAAAGTGAGACCGCTAGAGCTTTTACGCCCTTAAAATCAACTTTGCCGCTTGCAAGCGTTGGTATATCATCAACGATGAAGATATAGCTTGGCATCATTATCGGAGCTAGGCTACTCTCTTTTAAAATTTGCTCTAAATTTTCAGGCTCTGTGCCACTTTTTACTAAAAGTGCTATCGCTTCACCCTTTTTGCTATCTGGTACATTTGCACTACTAAAGACAACGTCGTTTCCAAGTACCTTTGTAAGCTCTTCTTCGACGCTTCCAAGGCTTATCATCTCGCCGCCTATCTTGGCAAATCTTGAGTATCTATCGACGATAAATATAAAGCCGTTTTCATCGATGTGGCCTTTGTCGCCAGTTTTATAGTATCTTACGCCGTCTATATGCGTGATTACCTCGCTTGTTTTGGCCTCGTCGTTTAGATAGCCCTTCATCACCTGCGATCCGCCGATGACGATTAGTCCGTCTTCGCCAGTTTCTAGCTCTTCAAGGGTTTCTGGGTCGATTATCTTGATGATGGTACCAGGCAGAGGCATGCCAACGCTGCCAGGTCTATTAAATGTAAGCTCTTTTAGACTCTCTTTTTCTAAGATATTTGGCATATTTACAGCAGCTACAGGTGCCGTTTCGGTTGCGCCGTATCCTTCATAAATTTCTATGCCAAATTTGAGCCTAAACTCATCTTTTATCTCAGGTTTTAGCTTTTCAGCCCCAGCTACGACCATTCTGGCACTTTGAAACATCAGCGGATGAAGCTTTTTGTTTCTGGTGTAGAGCCTAAAGAAGGTCGAGGTACCAAAGATGATGCTAGCGCTGTGTCTTGCCGCCATTTTGCCGATAGTCGCTCCATCTGTTGGATCAGGCACGCTTACCATTTTTATGCCCTCGCAAAGTGGCATGAGCGTGGTGACTGTTAGGCCAAATGAGTGAAATACTGGGAGTGAGTTTAATATCACGTCATCTTTTTTAAAATTTAAAAGTTCGCTTATTTGCTTAATGTTTGCAAGTAAATTTTTATGGCTTAGCTCGATGCCTTTTGGCTCGCCCTCGCTACCGCTACTAAATAAAATAGTAGCTGTATCCTCTAAGCTCACTGGCTTAAAATAGCAAAGCTTAATAAGCCAAGTTGGAGCAAAAAACGCCGTTAAAAGTGCTAAAAATTTCTCTTTTTTTGAGACGCTAGCTGAGAGATCTTCTGCAAATTTAGCCTTGCCGCTCATCGCATCTTTTAGATCAAAGCCCTTAAGTGCGAGCTTTTCAAGAAATTTGCTAGAGGTGATGACTGTATTTATATTTGCCTTTCTTAGGGCGTGATTTAGCGAGGTAACATTAAGCGTATAGTTTAAATTGACGCTTACTTTGCCCATGGCAAGAAGCGCCATATTGATGATAGTTGCGATGCTTGAGCTAGGTAGTAAGATACCTATATTTTTCTCATCTTTTAGCTCGCGTTTGAAAATTTTGATAAAGACTAAAACAGCTGTTATAAATTTCAAGTTGCTTAAATTTAGCCCAGTGCTGTCGCTCACGCACTCTTTAAATTTATCCTCTTTTGCGTTATTTAGCCACTCGCTTGTTAGCGGTTTTTGCCTTGAGATAAAGCTCTCCCATGATGAAAAGCTAAGCTCAAGCACCTTTTGCTTCATCTTTGTAGCGTTTATAAATGTGGTTATTGGCTTGCCAAAGGCGACGATGATGTCGCGTCTGCCGTTTTTAGAAGTGAGATCTTTGTAAAATTTACTAGCCCTTGAAAAGCTAGATCCCCAAAGGCCGCGAAGATAAAATGGCACGATGCAAATTTCTTCTAGATCTCTGATGATAAGCTCAAAGCCCTTTTGAAATTCATTTATCTGACCGTTGTAGCTGATGTGGCCTTCCGGAAAAAGTGCGACCACTTCGCCATTTTTTAGGCACTCTCTAACTAACTCGATCGACTCTTTGCTAGCCCCTGCGCCTATTGGGATCACTTTAAAAAATTTAAAAATTTGCTTTAGATACCATTTGTTATAGATCGTTCTATACATGACAAATCTTATACCCCTTGGGCTTGCAGCTTGAAGCACGAGCCAGTCGATCCAACTGATGTGATTGCCAAGAAGTAATGCGCCGCCACTTTGCGGTAAATTTTGAAGTCCTTCTACAAAAAAGCGGTACTTTGTCTTTAAAAATGGCAACAAAAGTAGCCTTGTAAAAAGATGTGGAAGCTGCAAAATGGCGTAAAAACTACCAATTAAGCAAACAAGCGCTGTAAAGACAAAGAGCCCAGTGGTTGAAATTTTAAAATATACTAAACCTATGCCAATAGCTAGAAATAGCAACATTGAGACGTTTTGTAAGAAGTTGTTTGCCGCCATTATCTTGCCGGTAGTCTTTTGCGGGGCAAAGTATTGGATCATCGCATTTAGCGGCACTATAAAAATTCCACCAAAAAAGCCAAATGCAAATGAGCTAAGGCTCACTACGCCAATGCTTGAACCAAATGCGAAAAATAAAAGTGAGAAAAATATACCAATAGCGCCCATCGGCACGATACCAAGCTCGATGTGAAGCTTTGACATAGAGCCAGCCACGTATGAGCCAAATGCGATGCCTATGGCGCTTGCTGCAAGGATCGCCTGCACCGCTAGCGAGCTGTCGTCGTTAAAAACGGCTTTGTAATGAGCTGGGAAAGCTGCGATGATGATCTGAGAAATTCCCCAAAATATACTAAGTCCAGCGATGCTTAGCCAGATATTTTTATCTGACCTTACTTCTTTTAAATTTTCTCTTAAATAGCTAAGGTGAATATATTTTTTAATATCAAAATTTTCGCTTGTTTCGTCTTTTTCATCGATGCAAGGTAGCTTGTAAGCAAAATACGCTTCAAGCGCGCTAAATACGACTAAAAAGATACCAATAGGATAGACGCTTTTTAAAATTTCTTCTGAGTTTTCGCCTTGGATGTATAAATTTTCAAATATAAATGAAAATAAAAATGAGCTAAAAAGTATCGCAACGATGGTGAGCGCTTGGATGATGCCATTTGCTGTGCCAAGGCGCTCAGGGCCGACTAGGGCTTTGATGATGCCGTATTTTGCTGGTGAGTAGATCGCACTTTGAGCGGCTAGTATGAGCGTTAAAGCAAATGCTACGCCAAAAGCACCTGCAAGATAGCTAAAAAGCACCGCGACACTAATGATAAGGCCAAAAACAGCACAAATTCTTATGACCTTTATTTTTGCGAATTTATCATTTATAAAGCTTGAAGGCGAAAATAAAAAGATAAATGGTAGCAAGATCATTGCATTTATGACGGCTGTTAGGATAAAAAGTATGTCGCCATCGTATGTTTTTAAAAGAACATTTTGTATGGTGATTTTGTGTGCTAGATCGACACTCGCATTTAAAAATGCGATCGCAAGGTAGGGCAAAAAGCCAGCAACTTTTAATAAACTCATCATAGAAATACCTTTGTGATTTTAAAAATTTTGTAAATCTAACAGCAAAATATTTAAAATATTATTAATAAAAAACTCTATATTAAATTTGACAATAAAAATTTTTAAGAAATTTAAATTTTATATGCTTTTGGATAAAATCACGCAATCAAAAAATAGGAAAAATTTATCATGAACTATGAAATAATCGTCGTTGGCGGCGGACATGCAGGCATTGAGGCAAGTCTTGCGGCTGCTAGAATGGGCAAGCAAACTTTACTGATCACGATCTTAGCTGAACAAATAGGCGCCGCAAGCTGTAATCCAGCAATTGGGGGCCTTGCAAAGGGACATCTTGTAAAAGAGATTGACGCGCTTGGCGGTCAAATGGGACTTACAACCGATGCTGTTGGCATCCAGTTTCGCGTGCTAAATGAGAGCAAAGGTCCAGCTGTGCGTGGTAGCCGCGCTCAGATCGATATGGATAGATATAGAGTTTATATGAGAAATTTGCTTTTAAACACGCCTAATTTAGAAATTTCTCAAGAGATCGCCACTGAAATTTTAAGCGAAAATGGTGAGGTAACCGGTGTTAAAACCCATCTAAATAACATCTATAATGCAAAAAAGGTGATAATTACCACTGGTACATTTTTAAACGGGCTAATACACGTTGGATTTAACAAACTAGAAGCTGGCCGCGTGGGCGAGCTAAGTGCAAAAGATCTTAGCGGCAGTCTAAGAGAGCTTGGGCTAAATTTAGGTAGGCTAAAGACTGGGACATGCCCAAGGATCGACGCGAAAACGATAAATTTTGAAATTTTAGAGAAGCAAGATGGCGATGAAAGTCCAACGCCTTTTAGCTTTAGAACTAAAAATTTCTCTCCAATACAGCTACCATGTTATATCGCCTATACAAATGAAACCACGCATGAGATAATCCGCTCAAATTTTGATAAAGCACCGCTTTTTACAGGTCAGATCGAGGGTATAGGCCCAAGGTATTGCCCTAGTATAGAGGATAAGATAAACCGCTTTGGTGACCGAGACAGACACCACCTTTTTGTCGAGCCGCAAACGCTTGAAGCGACAGAGTACTACATAAATGGTTTTTCAACGAGCCTGCCTTATGAGGTGCAAGTGCAGATGCTTCGCTCTGTAAGGGGTTTTGAAAATGCAAAAATTGTAAGGCATGGATACGCCATCGAATACGACTACGTTGAGCCAACACAGCTAAAACATAGTCTTGAGACCAAAAAGGTAAAAGGGCTATACTTGGCTGGGCAGATAAACGGCACGACCGGATACGAGGAAGCTGGTGCTCAAGGGCTAATGGCCGGTATAAACGCTGCACTTTCACTTGATAATAAAGAGCCACTTGTCTTGCGCCGCGATGAGGCATATATCGGCGTTTTGATCGATGATCTTGTCACAAAAGGAACAAAAGAGCCATATAGGATGTTTACGAGTAGGGCGGAGTACCGATTGCTTTTGCGTGAGGAAAATGCCATTTTAAGGCTTGGCGGATATGGCCATGAGCTTGGGCTTCTTGATGATGAGACTTTTAATGAAATTGAAGCTATCAGGCAAAATTTAAAAGATGGGCTTGCTTACCTTAACAATACTCAAATTACGCCAAGCAAGCAAAATTTAGAGCTTTTAGCTAGTCTTGATGAAGAGCCAATAAGCCAAAATGTGAGCCTTCAAAAGATAGTCGCACGCAAGAGCTTTACGGCTGAGAAACTAAGAAAGCTTGATCAGAAATTTGCAAATTTAGATGATGCGAGTGTGGATCAAATTTTAACCGAGTGTAAATATCAGCACTACATAAATGAGCAAAAAAATCAAATAGAAAAAATGAAAGATATGATGGATGTAAAAATTCCTGAAAATTTTGACTTTAGAAGTGTTAGTGGCCTTAGTAATGAAGTGGTCGAAAAGCTTGAGAAATTTGCTCCGCCGACGCTCTTTGCTGCGAGTGAAATTTCAGGTATTACGCCAGCTGCGATTGATATCTTACATATTTATATAAAGATGAATGAGAAAAGGATTGGCTGATTTTGATTTTTGGTTTAGTTCAAAAAGCCATAAAACTTAAAATTTTTATCTTAGAATCAAGATTTACGTTTAAGTTAAAATTAACATTATTTTTGCAGATTATATTTAGAAATTATACTTTTTTAATTTTTTGAGAGTATAATCGTTAAGAATTTATTTATAGAAAGGAATTTAATGTCAGTAAAGCAAGAAAGACGTAGCTTTATCGGCCTTGCGTTTGGTGCTGTGGCAGCTGTCGGCGGCGCTATGTCACTAGTGGCTGTTAAAAAGACTTGGGATCCGCTTCCAAGTGTAAAAGCTGCTGGTTTCACAACAGTTGATCTAAGTCCGATCAAAGATGGAGAAATGAGGCAGGTTGAATGGCGTAAAAAGCCTATTTTCATCCTTAAAAAAAGTCCTGATATGGCTAAAAATGACAAAAGAGATGTTGTCGTAGGGGATGCTAGATACGTAGTTCTTATCGGACTTTGCACGCATCTTGGCTGTATACCTGAGTATAAAGCAAGCAAACAAATGTTTGTATGTGCCTGTCATGGCGGCGAATTTAATGCCGACGGAATGCAAACATATGGACCTCCTCCAAGACCACTTGATATACCACCATTTAAGATCGATGGAACCAAGCTAGTTCTAGGCGAAACAAGCCCAGAATACGAAAAATTAGTAGCAAAAGCTTAGGAGGATAGCAATGTCTTTAGCTCATAAATCAACTGGCGTTATTGACTGGCTTGATCAACGCCTAGCTTTTACAAAGCTTATGAAGGTTCTAGTTAGTGAATACTGGATTCCAAAAAATATAAATTTCCTTTGGGCAATGGGCGTTATTTTAACAACGCTTTTTATGCTCTTAATCGTTACCGGTTTTTTACTTTTAATGTATTACAAACCAGATGTAAATTTGGCATTTGATAGTGTAAATTATACTATCATGCAAGAGGTCGAGTATGGCTGGCTTTGGCGTCACATTCACGCAGTTTCAGCCTCTACGATATTTCTTATTATGTATATTCACTTGCTTACTGGACTTTACTATGGTTCATACAAAAGAGGCAGAGAGGTCATTTGGATAAGTGGTATGGTGTTATTTATCTGTTTTTCAGCAGAGGCATTTAGTGGTTATATGCTTCCATGGGGACAGATGAGCTACTGGGCGGCGACTGTTATCACTCAGCTTTTTGGCGGTGTGCCAGTTATTGGTGACGCTTTAGTTGAGTGGATTAGAGGTGATTACGCAGTTGGCGACTCAACACTTACTAGATTTTTTATGCTTCATGTTTGTTTATTGCCACTTGTGACGATAGCTGTTTTGGTTATTCACTTCTACTCTTTAAGAGTTCCGCACGTAAATAACCTAACAAGCGAAGATATAGACTTTGAAGTAGAGGCACAAGAATATCTACACGGCGATAGAGCAAAATCTAAAGTTATACCATTTTGGCCAGGATTTTTGGCAAAAGACTTTATGTATGTATCATTCTTTATGATATTTGTCATCTATCTTGTTTGCTATCACTTCAACTTTGCAATGGATCCTATCAACTTTGAGCCAGCAAATCCACTAAAAACCCCACCACATATCTATCCAGAGTGGTATTTCTTGTGGCAATATGAAATTTTACGTGGCTTCTTCTTTGATATCGCTGGAATTTCAGCTTATAACATCGGTCTTATCGCATTTGCATTCGCGGGTGTTGCATTTATGCTTATCCCTCTTCTTGATAGAAGCGACCTTGTAGCTCCAGCTCACAAAAGACCACTATTTTTTATATGGTTTTGGGTCTTAGTTGTCGATCTTATCGTTTTATCTATATATGGTAAGCTCCCAACAGGTGGTTATAATGACTGGATAGGATTTTATTCATCATTGCTATTCTTGTTCTTATTTATAATTGCGTTGCCAGTTATAACAATACTTGAAAGAAAAAGGGGCTAATCATGAAAGAGCTTAAAATTTTTGCCATTGTTGTTATTCTTTCAGGTGTTTTATATTGGGGTATCGAGCCTTATGCTCACACAAAACTTCATCCACACACTGCAAATGCTGAGTATAACTTCTCAAAAGAAGATACTGACTATGCAAAGCACTTTTTAGAGCAAAAAAAGACAGCACTTGAGACTGCTAAGGCTAGCGGAAATAAGGCAAGTATAGATGCGGCTACAAAAGATGTAGAAGTAGCACAAAAAATTCTTGATGACTATACAGCATTTTGGAATGACATTAACTCTATTGATCTTACAAAAGGTGACGCTACAAAGGGTGCTGATACTTTTGTAGCAGCTGGATGTACAGGATGCCATGGTATAGAGGCAGCAGGTATGCCAGCTGGTATGGATGCTGAGACAGCTAGTCAAAGCTTTGGTGTAGTACCACCAGATCTTAGTACCGCTGGTAAAATTTATGACGATAAATTCTTAGCTGCACTCATTAAAAATCCAAATATGGCTTTAAAGCTAACTCATAAATTTAACGATGAACATCCATTTCCGATGACCGCATTTATGGGTGCTGGTGGTGATATAAATGCTGAGACTGCCGATATAGTAGCTTATTTGAAAAAAGTATCTGCTGATTATGAAAAGGCAAATAATAAGATTACTGAAGAAAAGGTTTTCGCTGATGCATGTCAAAGATGTCATGATATGAAATATGACAAAAAATATGCATTTAGCAATAAAGTAAGCCTTGCTGCTTATATGGGCTCAAATCCACCTGATCTATCGATGATGATCCGTTCAAAAGGCGATGAGTATTTACATAAATTTATAAACGATACTCAAAAGATGCTACCAGGTACTGCAATGCCAAGAGTTGGCTTAAATAAAGCTGCTGAAGACGACGTGGTAGCTTATATCCAAAAAGTAGGCGACAAGAAGAAGGCTGAGCGCGAGAGCACAGGGCTTTATGTCATGATCTACTTCTTTATATTAGGAATTTTTGCTTGGCTTTGGAAACGCAAAGTTTGGAGCGAACTACACTAAAATTTAAGAGCCTATTTGGCTCTTAAATTCTCTCTGGTAAATTTACATATATAAATAGGTATTCTTTAAATTTATTCTTTTATAAAATTTAATCAAGCAGTCTTGCAAATTTTAAAACTTTCATTCACTCGTAAGAGCCGACTACTAAAATCTGGCTTCACTTACCGCTTAGCTCAAATTTTAGAACCGAAATTACTCATTAAAGTTTGATTGAAATTAACAAAACTGCATGCAGTGCTTTAGCACTAGAGCATGCCCCTTGAACGTGTCAGGGAAGAGGGATTGTTAAGGGAGAAGGGAGTGACTTCGTAATTTAAGCTCCCTTCTCCCTTAATAAAAGAATATTAGTTATATGGTCTATATGCTTTACAAATTTTAAACTTTCATTCTCTCGTAAGAATTCACTATTGATTTTAGGTCCCGCAAGGCTTGCCACTAAAATCAAAGCCAAAATTACTCGTTTATGAAATTTAAAAATTTGCCTAAAAACCTAAAGCAGTAGTATGTCTATGCTACCATGTGAGCTATGAATATATAAGCGTTTCGGTAGAAAATAGAAATATATCTGAGTTTTAACGGTCGCTATTTAAATAAATTTATTTTTAAGCAAATCACTCACCAAAACCCACCAAATTCCACAGAAATAGTAAAATTTAGCTCCGCATCAAGCCTTTTTAATTAAATTTCCTTGGCGATCTTGCTCATTTTATTGAGCAGTTTTTCACGTTCATTTGGCTTTAGGTTGCCGTATTGAAGCTTTGTTATCATCTGCATGAAGTCAAATTGTTTAAACATTTGCGCATCGCTTTTTAACTCTTTTTCTAGCTGTTTATAAATTTTTTCAGTCTCTTTATTTGCTTTTTCTAAATTTTGTAAAAAGCTTCCAGTTGCGCTCATATCAAGGTCGTTTTTTGCAGCTTTATCGATGACATTTTTTAGATTTGCTAAATTTTCAGAAATTTTCATCTGCATTTCCTTTTGGATTTTAAAATTTAGAGCAAATTTTATTCCTAAATTTCCTCCCACCACTTTTTTCTAGGCGGATTTTGGGTAGTGAAAACTTCTCCGATCGTCGGCGTTGCGTAGTTTAGCTCAAGGTTTGTCGCTGCCTTTTCAAAACGCTTGATCGGCTCATCCCAAGCGTGATAAGATAGATCAAATTTGCCCCAGTGCACCGGCACGCCAAGGCTTGCACCAAGATCTTTTAGTGCTTGCGCCGACTCCTCTGGCCTCATATGCACGTAAGGCCAGCCATCGCCGTAAGCACCATTTTCGATAAAAACTAGATCAAAGGCGCCAAATTTCTCATTTATCATCTTAAAATGCTTGCTATATCCGCCATCTCCGCTAAAATAAAAGCTAAAGCCAGCCTCTTCAACCGCCCAGCCACCCCAAAGCGTCGTGTTTCTTTTAAATGTGCGCCCGCTAAAGTGCCTTGAAGGACAAAACGTGAAGTTTAAATTTCCTATTTTTTGATCACCAAACCAGTCAAACTCATAAATTTTGTCTTAATCAACACCCCATTTTACGAGGTGAGCTTTTACACCAAGTGGCACTAGAAATTTGCAAATTCTATCTTTTAGTTCAAGTATTGTTTTATAATCAAGATGATCGTAGTGATCGTGCGAGATGAGGGCGATATCGATCGCATCTGGGTAGTCGCTAGCGGTGATGGCGTACTCATAGGTAAAGGGCTTACCGCCAATTGGCAGTGGAAATGCTCGATGCAAAACTGGATCTGTGATGATAGTTTTGTCATCAAGCTTGCAGATGAGGCTAACGTGCCCAAGCCAGATAAACTCGCCATTTTTGAGGGATTTTGCGTCAAATTTTAAATTTGGCAAAGGTTTAGTTGGTAGCTTGCCCTTTGGTGGAAAGAGCGCTTGCAGGACGAATTTTGGCATAGATGCTTGCGAATTATTTTTTACGAGATCTATCGTTGGCTCTAAATTTATAAAAACTTTGCCGTTAAAATTTGGCGAAGCCTTTATCAGCTTTTGGCTTTTAATATCTGGCACGCCACCAAAAACTGGGGCAAATCTCATAAATACAAAAACTGCAACAATAAACAAAACTATAACTATAAAAATTCCCATAAAAAGCCTTTTAAATTTAAAGGTCGGATTATATTTTAGATTTTTAAATTTCAGCTTTATTTAATTAACCCGAGCTTAAATAATTAACTTGTAAATTTAAACTTAATTAAGATATTTTTACTCTTTATAGGAAAATTTTATTAATAAATATTATCCTTTAGCAAATAAATATACCTAAAAATCGATATTAAGTAGATAATCTTAAAGATATATAAAATAAAAATTTAATTCTAAAAATACAAAATTTGTCAGATAGATGACGGAATTTATTCATTGTAAGTTATAGAATTATTACAAAAATTAGGAAGGAGCGTTTGAGATGTTAAATAAAAATTTAACTATCTCTATTTTGGTGACTAACCATCACTTTAAAAGTGAGCAGGGCAGTTTAGCCTTGTTTAATGGGAGGAATTTATGAAAAAACATAAATTTGTGATTGCCGATTATAAACGCTGTATAGGATGTGCAACCTGCATGGCTGCATGTTTTAAGAGCGCTTATGAACGCGGTAAGCTGTCACGTGCAAGGCTAAGTGTGCTAAGAGAAGCTACTGGCGTTATGCCAACTCAGTGCAGACAATGCGACGATGGTCCTTGTGCGAATGTGTGTCCAACTGGAGCATTGCGATTTAATGATAATTGCATCGAGCTTCACGAGGAAATTTGTATAGGCTGTAAGATGTGCACGATCGCTTGTCCTTACGGTGCGATAAGCTCAAGTGCAGAGCTTATGCCTTCAGTAAATTACGCTGTCGAGCCAAAGTATAACCTTGAGATAGAGTCACAATCAGGTGCAAAAAATATCGCTGTTAAATGCGATATGTGCTTTGGTCGTGAGAACGGACCAGCTTGTGTTGATGTCTGTCCAACGAGTGCTCTTGTTATGATTGATCCAGAAGAGGGCAAACATAAACTTGGCAAGAGGATAGACTATGAAGCAGCGAATAAATTTGCTACTAAAATTTTAAACGGACAAGGAGCATAAGATGACTACGGTTTATATGCTATTTCTTGTAAGTGCCGTCGTTAGCATCTTGCTTTATTGTGCTCCAAAGGCAGCTGTAAAGGTTGGTTTTGGACTAAGCGCTTTAAGCTGTTTTTACGCGATGTGCCACTTTGTTGCAAATATGGGAGTAAGCGATAGCTTTGCTCTTGCGGATGGCTTTTTATATTCGCCAAAATTTGCTCTAAATCCACTTGGAAATTTCTTCAGTTTTGTCGTTGTTTTCATAGGATTTGCAAGCAGTGTTTATGGTATGAGCTATGCAGACGAGTACATCAAAAAAGCAAATGTTGGCGTGTTTGCATGTTTGTTTAATACATTTATCCTTTCAATGCTTTTAGTAATTAGTGCTGATAATGTATTTTGCTTTGTAGTTTTATGGGAGCTTATGACTCTTATCTCATCGTTCCTTATCATAGTAAATGATGGCAAAAACACTTTAAAAGCGGTCATGGTATATCTTGGTATCGCACAAATCGGTGCATTTTGTATAACCTGTGGCTTGCTTATCACAGCTTACTATGCAGGAAGCTTTGAATTTAGCGCATTTATGGGTGTTAAGATGCCATTTGGCGCTTCTGCTGCTGTATTTATACTATTTTTGGTTGGCTTTGGTAGTAAAGCTGGTATGTGGCCATTCCACGTTTGGCTTCCACAAGCTCACCCAGCAGCACCATCAAACGTTTCAGCCCTTATGTCAGGCGTTATGATTAAAGTTGCTCTATTTACATTAGTTAAATTTACACTTTACTTGCCACTTAGCACATATTTTGGCCTTACAATACTCGCTCTTGGTGCAGCTAGCTCACTATTTGGTGTTTTATATGCTCTTTGCCAACACGACTTTAAGGCCTTGCTTGCTTACCACTCAGTTGAGAATATAGGTATCATCTTGCTAGGTCTTGGCACAGGAATTTACGGCGTTGCAGCTGGAAATTTAACACTTGCAGCAGTAGGTTTTCTAGCAGGTTGCTACCACGTAGTTAACCACGCTATATTTAAAGGTCTGCTTTTCCTTTGCGCTGGTTCAGTTATCCACGCTACTCATACACAAAATATGGACATCCTTGGTGGTCTTGCTAAAAAAATGCCATGGACAAGCCTTGGTATGTTTATAGGCATCATGGGTATCGCAGCCTTGCCTCCAGTAAATGGCTTTGTTTCAGAGTGGTTTACATATCAAGGTATGCTTCAAGGTGCTATGGGCGAGGGAACATTAGTTAGATACGCATTTACACTTGGTGTCGTAGCTCTTGCGCTAACTGGCGTTTTGGTTGGCATGCACCTCAAACTTTACGCTGTTATCTTTGCAGGTACTCCAAGAGATCAAAAAATTTGGGAAAATGCTAAAGAGAGTCCAATAGGCATGGTTCTTGGTATGATCATCCTAATGATAGGCTGCGTTGGCTTTGGCCTTGGCGCAAACTACATAGTTGATTACATCATGCAAGCTGTAAATTCTATCGCTATAAGCGACTATAAAGCCAGCCTTGGTGCTATAAATGTAACTTCACCAATAGGCAGTATGATCTCAACTCCGCTTATCGCTTTAGTTTTATGTGCGACTATGATTTTGCCATTTATCATCCTTGCTGTTATGAAAGCAAACAGAGATAAACCACGCGAGACTGATCCTTGGGCATGTGGCTTTAAATATAGCTCACGTATGCAAATGACAGGTGGTCCATTTACAGGCGATCTTAGAAAGATCATGCAATGGCTATTTAGAGCTGATAAAAAGATCGTTACTAGAAATTATTTTGACGCGGTTGAATATCACAACCATCCAAAAGATATCTGGTGGGGAATGTTTTATGAGCCAGTCATCAAATGGTGTATGAAATTTGCTGATAAACTTGGCATTGTTCAAAGCGGATATACAAACGTCTATACGCTCTATATCCTAGTTTATCTATGTGCCATACTTGCTGTGGGCTACTTTTTAGTTTAGGAGACGAAAATGCAAACTATACTTTTAATGATATTTCAAGTAGTCGTTATCGTTTTGGTAGCTCCTTTGTTTGATGGTATGGCAAGAAAACTAAGAGCTAGACTTCAATCAAAACAAGGTAGCGATTTCTTTCAAACATATCGCGATATTATAAAACTCTTTAGAAGAGGAAGAACCGTGCCTGAGTGCTCTCACTGGGTATTTAGATGGGCTCCATTTTTCCTTTTTGCAACTTCAGCTGCAGTTCTAGCTGCTATACCTATAACATATAGCAAAGACACTGTTTTTGGAGCGTATTCAGATATATTTGTGATCCTTTATCTTGGCGCATTGCTTAGATTTGTATTTGGTGCAGCTTCAATGGATAGCGGCAACCCATTTGCAGCAACAGGCGGCGGCAGGGAGCAAATGCTTGGTGTATATGTTGAGCCAGTTATGATCATGTGCCTAATCGTAGTAATGCTTGCAGCTAAAACATCAAATTTAATTGAGATCCAAGAGATGGTAAAAACCGGTGTTATCGGATATCAAATCCCAAGTTTTGCCGTAGCTTCTATCGCATTTTTATGGTGCATGTATGTTGAGACTGGCAGAAAACCATTTGACGTAGCTGAAGCTGAACAAGAGCTTCAAGAAGGCTTGCTTGGCGAGTATGCAGGTAGCGACCTTGGTTTAGTTCAAGCATCACTTATATTAAAACAGTTTGCTATGATCGGACTTTTCCTAACTATATTTGAGCCATGGAATTTTAGCAATCCTTTCTTAGCTATCATCATTTTTGTGATAAAAACTGGAGTATTTTACGTAGCAGCTGTCTTTATAGACAACTTTGGTCCACGCTTTAAAATGACTTCATCTTTACGCAAAAATGCGCTTGGTGCACTTGCTATCTCGTTTGTTGCACTAACACTTTATGTAGTAGGAGTGTGAGATGCAAACACTTGATATTTTAGCCATTTGCATGATCGTAACTTCGCTTGCGGTTTTTGGTCTTAGAAGCTTAAAACTCTCAATCATCGCTTATGCGATAGAGACACTACTTCTAGTTAGTATATTTTTCTTGCTATCTGAGAAATTTAACGCTGAGCAGCTAAAAACTTGGGCGATCGTTGCCTTTTTTACAAAAGTTTTACTTGTGCCAGGAATTTTATTCTGGCTTATCAAAAAACTTGGCGTAGTTAGCGAAGATGAGCCAGTTGGTGGATTTTTTGTAAGCCCTGTTATTGCTATGGGATTTTCTCTAGCTCTTTCAATGAGTATCCACCCTATATTTTTAAAATTCTCTCTTATAAAAGAAGAGATCATGCTAATCGCAGCTGGAACAGTCTTTATGATGGGAATTTTTGGCTTTATGCTAAGAAATTCATTTATAAAACAAATTCTAGCTTACTGCTTGTTTGAAAACGGTATCCACCTAAGCCTTGCTCTAATGGCTTATAACTCACATGAGTTAGTCGAGCTTGGAATTTTAACAGATGCGATATTTGCCGTTATCATCATGAGCATTCTAGCGATTAGATTTTATAAAGCTTATGATAGTTTAGATACTTCTAAAGCTTCAAATTTAAGGGGTTAGAGATGGATAGTTTAGCTTTAATACTTATCTTACCGCTCCTTGGTGCTTTGGTCTTGTTTTTGAGTCCTAAAAATTATGCGGTATTAAGCGGACTTCATGTCTTGTTTTCTGCTGCGACATCGGTGGCTTTACTTAACAATGTTCTTAAAGTCTTAAGTAGCGGAACTTTTTATAGTTTTGATAAATTTTTGTTTTTAGATAGCTTAGGCTGTGTTTTCTTGGTGCTTATCGCTGTAACTGGATTTATAGTAAATTTCTACTCTATCCACTATATGAGATGGGAACTTGAAGATGGACACATCCACTTAAGTGATCTTAAAAAATATTATGCATTAAGCCATGTATTTATCTTTACAATGACTTTAAGCGTTATTTGCAACAACGTTGCGTTTATGTGGGCAGCTATCGAGGCAACAACTCTTGCTTCAGTATTTTTGGTCGCTATCCATAAAGATCAAAAATCAACAGAGAGTGGTTACAAATACATCGTTCTTTGCTCAATTGGCCTAGCATTTGCACTTTATGCGACTGTTCTTTTATATTCAGCCACATTTAGTACTCTAGGAGATGGCGAAGCTTCTATGCTATTTTCAAGCATAATGGCAAATGCTAAAAATTTAAACCCAGATGCAGCAAAACTTATCTTTGTATTTGCTCTAATTGGTTTTGGTACAAAAGCTGGTCTTGCTCCAACTCACACTTGGCTACCAGACGTTCACGCTGAAGGTCCAGCACCTATCTCAGCATTGCTTTCAGGCGTACTTTTAAAATGTGCGATGCTAGCGCTCTTAAGATACTACGCTATCACAGCTCAAGCAGTTGGATTTAGCTTTGTTGAGGGCATAATGATCGTTTCAGGAACTATCACACTTTTTGTAGCAGGATTTTTCCTAATCAGACAACACAACGTAAAAAGAATGTTTGCATATCACTCAATCGTTCACATGGGTGTTATCGCATTTGCACTTGGTGTTGGCGGTAAATTTGGTCTATTTGCAGCGATATTTCACTGCTTAGCTCACAGCTTTACAAAAGCTTTGGCATTTTGCTCAACAGGCAATATCGCAAGAATTTATGGCCACAAAGATATGAGTAAGATGGGCGGCATGGTTAAGATCGCACCAATTACAACTATAATGTTTGGTGCAGCTGTATGCTCACTAGTTGGTGTTCCAGCATTTGCTATATTTGTTAGCGAATATAACGTCTTTGTCGGAGCTATCACAAGTGGTCAATACATCGCAGTTGCACTATTTGCTATTGCACTTGCAGTTATTTTCATAGCTGACTTTGCGCACTTTAACATGGCAAGCTTTGGCGAGCCAAAAGGTGTGGTTGTTCATAATAAAGAGATGAGTTTGTTAGAGAATTTACCTCTTATAGCACTTTGTGCCCTTATCATAATCTTTGGCGTATGGCACGTAGATAGCTTTTATACGCTAGTAGATAACGGTGTTAATATAATGATGGGAGCTTTAAAATGAGAGGCGATAAATTTGTAGAAATCCTAAAAACTAAAGTAAAAATTTTAGAGGTAACTCGTCAAGCAGACGATCAGATCACTGTTTTAGTCGATAGAAACGACCTTCCACTAGCTGTTAAAACGCTTTACTATGATATCGGCGGCTTTATAAGCACTATGATACCAAATGACGAGCGCCAGATAAATGGCAGCTATGCGCTTTACTACGCTATCTCAATGGAAGGTAGCAAGATGACTGAGGCGGATGATTTTGCAGCCGAGGATAAGTGCTTTATCACTGTTAAAACGCTTATTCCAGGAAGTGATCCGACATTTCCATCTGTTACTCCGCTAGTGCCAGCTTGTGTTTGGTACGAAAGAGAAGCTTATGATATGTTTGGCCTTGTGGCCGAAGGTTTGCCTGATAAAAGGCGTCTAGTTTTAAGTGATGACTGGCCAGACGGACTTCACCCACTTAGAAAAGATGCGATGGATTATCGCTACCGCCCTGATCCAGTTGATCACAGAGATGAGCCTGATTCTGAGTTTTTGTTTCCAACAGGTGATGCAGTAGTTGATGTGCCACTTGGACCACTACATATTACTTCAGATGAGCCAGGTCACTTTAGACTTTTCTGTGATGGTGATGAGATCATCGACGCTGACTACCGCCTCTTTTATCAACACCGCGGTATGGAAAAGCTAGCTGAAAATAGAATGAACTATGACCAAATGGGCTATCTTGCAGAGAGAGTTTGTGGAATTTGTGGTTATGCTCACGCTATTGCTTGTATCGAAGCAGCAGAAAAAGCTATCAAGCTTGAAATTCCACTAAGAGCTCAAGCTATACGTGTCATCTGTCTTGAGATCGAGCGTCTTCACAGTCACCTTTTAAATATCGGTCTAGCTTGTGAGGTCACTGGTAACTACAACGCTTTCATGCATATCTTTAGGGTTCGTGAGTACTCTATGGAGCTAGCTCAATTAGTAACTGGCGGACGTAAAACATACGGCAACGTTGTTATGGGCGGCTTAAGACGTGATATGACAAACCAAGAGATTAAAAAAGGTATCGAGATCATAAATAAACTTGACGTTCAAATTTCAGAAATTTGGGACGCAGTTATGGAGGATAAACGCCAAATCGGACGCTGGAAAGGTGTGGGAATCCTAGATCGCCAAATAGCACGTGACTTTAGCCCAGTTGGTCCAAATATGAGAGGCTCTGGCTTTAAACGTGATAACCGCTACGATCACCCATACGACTTCTTTAAACAGATAGAATTTGAAGTAGCGGTTGAGCATGGTTGCGACGTTTTTGCTCGTGAGATGGTTAGATATAAAGAGCTAAAAAGCTCTATCCACATCATCCGCCAATGCTTTGAGCTAATGCCTCAAACTCCGATCATGATCGATCCTGTGACTATGATCAAACCTGAAAATTTTGCACTTGGTCATGATGAAGCACCACGTGGCGAGAATGTTCACTGGATCATGCAGGGCAGCGCTCAAAAAGTATATCGCTGGAGATGCAGGGCAGCAACATATAACAACTGGCCAAGTCTAAGGTATCAATTTAGAGGAAACAACATAAGTGACGCTGCGCTTATCGTTTGCTCACTTGACCCTTGCTACTCATGCACCGAGCGTGTTACTTTGGTTGATGTAAGGACTAAAAAAAGTAAAATTTTAACAGAAAAAGACCTTAAAAAATTCTGTCAAGATGGCGAGGTTAGTAAGAAGGATTTAAGATGATGAAGTTATTTGACATCACAGAAAAATATGGAAAAGCGACATACGCCTATCCATTTGAGCCATATATTGTTCCTGAAAATTTCCGTGGTCAGCCAAACTATACATACGATCTTTGCATAGGTTGTGCAGCTTGCGGTATCGCTTGTCCTAGTAACGCGATAGAGCTTAAAATGAATGAGGAGCAAACAAAGCTTGTTTGGGAATTTGACTGCGGACGCTGCATATTTTGCGGTCGCTGCGATGAGGTTTGCCCAACCGGAGCCGTTCGCCTAAGTGATAGCTTCGAGCTTGCAGTTAAATTTGACAAGAGTGCTCTTATCCAAAGAGGCGAGCTTGAGATGCAAACTTGCAAATGCTGCGGCAAACCATTTACGCCAAAAAGGCTTATAAATTTCACTCTTGAAAAGCTTGGCACAGCAAATTTACTCCCAGGCAGACTTGAAGAGGCAAAAGAGTACCTTTTTATCTGCCCAGAGTGCAAGAAAAATCAATCTGCTGAGAGGCTAACAAAAGGCGTTGAGGAGGCTATAAAATGAGTCTATATCAAGTCCCAGAGGACATAAAAACAGCAAATGACCTAACTGCAAAGCTAGAGCATTTAAAAAATATCAAAAGAAGCTTTAGCGTTTATAGGATCGACTGCGGAAGCTGTAACGGCTGTGAGATAGAAATTTTTGCAGCTATTACACCGATGTGGGACCCTGAGCGTTTTGGTTTTAAGCTTGTAGCAAACCCAAGACACGCTGATATTTTGCTTTGCACCGGTCCTGTAACAAGACAGATGTATTATCCGCTTCTTCGTGCTTATGAGGCGACTCCAGATCCTAAGATCGTAGTTGCTCTTGGTGCATGCGGAAGCAGTGGCGGAATTTTCCACGACGCTTATAGCGTTTGGGGCGGCATTGATAAGATAATCCCAGTCGATGTCTATATCCCAGGCTGTCCTCCACACCCAGCAAGCATTATTTACGGCCTTGGAATGGCTCTTGGTATCATCGATCAAAAACTTCATAAAAAAAGCTATGAAGAAGATAATACATTGCCACCTTCAGTTGAGAAGTCGGTTATAGGCGATATCTTGTTTGAGCGTGACTTGCAAGCTGAAAGCAGAAGGCTAATGAGCTATATCTTTGGTAGAATCCTTTTTGAAAAATATATGAATGCTATCAAATGTTCAAAAGATGTCCATGACCCAAGCATCTCAAGAGAGGCTGTGCTTACAGCTATCAAAAAAGAGGAAGATCCTAGATATGCTGAGTGCATGGGGCTTTTGCATAATGATGTCTATCTAAAATATGCAAAAGCTGATAAAAGCTTTGCGATAGACGTTGATAGTGAGGTTTGGAGTAAGAGATGATACAAGTTTATAAGCTTACAAAAAGGCATATGGACGACAACGACAAGCTTCCACGCGAGCTAAAGGAGATAAAAATTTTCTCCACTTGCGTGGGACATGGCGTTGGCACAATTGATTTTAGCGAGAAAATTTTAGAGCTAAGCGATGAGGAATTTGACGAGATGATCAAAAACTCAGGCGAATACGTGAAATTTAAGATCGGAAATTTAAGCAAATATTTTGAAGTTGAAATTTTTGCCGAGCATATCGCTAAACTCTTGCCGCAGCTTTGTGAGTGTAAGCTTAAAGAAATTTTGGCAAATTTAAAAGAGGGATATATCGTGCTTAGGAAGGACTTTTGATGAAAAAGGCCATCCTTTGCATCGGTAATCCTATGCGTGGCGATGATGATGTGGGTAATGAAGTAGGCCGCATCGTAGAGGCCGAGCTAAAAGAGTGGAAGGTCTTTTTTGGGCAAGATGTGCCTGAGAATGAATTCTCGGCCATTAGAGAATTTGCGCCTGATATCTTGATAGTAGTTGATGCGATGAGCGGCTTTGATGAGGATAAGATAGAGTTTTTCGACCTAAGTGACGATAGAGACTACATCTACTCGACTCACAATCTCCCAACGCCAGTGCTTTTAAGCTATTTGCGTAAAATTTGTCCAAAGACGCTTTTTCTTGGCATTAGCGTCTTGCTCGAAAATGTCTTAAATTTCGAAGAGGGACTAAGCGAGCAGGCTAAAAAAAGTGCAAGAAAAGCTTTTTTAAGAATTGTAGAGATTGATAAAAATTTAGTCGGTTAAATTTAGCAAATAGCTAAATTTAGTCTTTTTGGTTGCTAAAGGCAAAATTTTGCTTTTAATCGCAAGCAGTGATTTGACTTTAGTGATTTTGCAAAGTGTTAAACTTTGATCGCCAAGATGAGCCTGGCTCATTTGCGAGATTGAAAATAAAAAGGAGAATGTGATGTTAAATCCGGCAGAAACCGCTCAAGCGGTCTCAAGCTCTATGGAGCATAAGGCTCATATGCCACTTGCAAGTATTATTTTTCTTGCCATCATGGCTGGAGCTGCTATTGCTATGGGTGATATTTTCTGGGCTCACTCAACAGTTGGTATGGCTGAAAATCAGTCTATTGGCCTTTCAAATTTTATCGGCGGTATCACATTTAGCTGTGGTCTTATGATGGTTGTCTTTTATGGCGGCCACCTCTTTACAAGCTCTGTTTTAAGCGGTGTTAGCGCATATGAAGGCAAGCTAAAACTAGGTAAGACTATCGGATACTGGGCTATTGTTTGGATATTTAACTTCGTTGGTGGCGCATTGATCGCTTATATGTACTACTACTCAGGCTTGCCACTAAAGTATGATGGCTACATCTTACAGCACTTTATACCAGCTGGTATTGGCAAGATCACAGCACCATTTCATGAGCTATTTATCCGCGGAATTTTTTGTAACGTCTTTGTTTGTATGTCTATTTGGACTGCGACAAGTGAGAGCAATCTATCTGGTAAATTCTTTGCCATTATGTGGATGATCGGCGCATTTGTGGCTTGCTCAATGGAGCACTGCGTGGCAAATATGTTCATAATCACTGAAGCCATCATCTCAAAAGCTCACTATATCGCGGCAAACGGCGGAGATATCGCTGCTGCAGCTGCAGCTTTAGGACATGGCATCACGGCTGAAAAACTAGAAGTTTTAAACTGGGGAAATTTCATCGGTAAAAACTTAGTTCCAGTTACACTTGGTAATATCTGCGGCGGACTTTTCTTTGTTGGTTTAGTTGGCTTTATGGCTAATAAATTCGATATGAAGAAAAAAGCTTAAAAATTTTTAGTCTTTGCTTCTTGGCAAAGACTAATCCTTCAAAGCCACCCTTTACTAGGTAGCCATCTCTGTATCTATTAAAAATTTTTGATTTTTAGTTTGTGTAACTTTCAAGCTTTTCGTAATCTATGATCAAAAATTCATGTGGCGTTATTTTTCTTATGATGTCGTTTTTTATAAGCTCATTAAATGCAGTTGAAGCACTTTGCCTTTTAAGTCCTACGAAGCTTGAGAGTACTTTTAGAGAAAATGGTAAAAATATGTAGTGATATCCATTTTGCTTTAGATCCTGCTCCTTTGCAAGTTCGATTAAAAAATTTGCAATCCTACCCTTTGCATCTTCAAAAAGTATAGATTTTATTATCTGGCGTTGTACGATGATGGCGTTTAATGCCGCTTTTAAAATTTCATCTACAACATTTACATTTGATAAAATTTCACTTATTTCGCTTAAGTTTATGGAGTAAATTTTTGCGTCTTCTAAAATTTCAAAAGCACAATTATCATCAAGAACAGCAATGTTGTTTGCTTCCAAACGGTAAAGGATAAATTCTTCCCCATCTTCAAAAAACGAAAGCTTTGCACAGCCACTTTTTAAAATGATGATTTTGATCTCTTCTGCGTAGATGATGCTTGTTTTTGGAAGGTTTTTGTACTCAAATTTATCAAGCTCGGATTGAGTTAGGATATCTAAAATTTGTGTTTGCAAAAGGCCTAAACGTGATTTTTTCATTTTTCTCCCAAAAAATGTTTAGAGCCTGATTTTACTTCACAAAGCATTTAAAGAAGTTGAAAAATATTGCTTTTAGTTTATGAATTTCAATAATTTTTAAAAGTAGTATTAATTTTTTAATTTGGTTGCATAAATCGCAACCAAATTTTTAAAATCCATGAAGTTGTTTTAACTTCTCATCGATTGGCTTTTTAAGTCCATCTTTCGTCACGCTTACGTAAGTTGCGGTAGCGCTAGTAACGTGTATAGTTTCTCTATATCCGCCCGGATTTAGCCTAAGGGCGGTTACTTCTATTTGCGTTGTTATTGAGGTTTTACCAACAGAGATGATTTTAGCGTAGCAGCTTAGCACATCGCCAACAAAGACAGGTTGCTTGAAAATGATCTCTTTCATAGAAATCGTCACAACGCGTTCAGGAGAAATTTCTCTTGCAGCTTGTGCACCTGCAAGGTCGATCTGACTCATTATCCAGCCACCAAAAATATTTCCAGCTGAGTTTGTATCTTTTGGCAACATAACTTGTTTTATGCGCGGCTCACCAAAATCTTTTAAAATATCCATTTTTTGCCTTTTAGATGTTAAAATTTTTGGTTGATTGTAGCAAATTTTAAGGCTTTATGCTAAAATCTTGCAACTTCAGGGGATGAAAAAATGAACGATTTTAAAAGATTAAATGAACTTACAAAAGAGCAAAAAAACAAGCTAAATGCTATTTATAAAAATTTAGATGATGACATTATAAACGAAGCTGTTAAAATTTGTGGTCTTGCTGGCACACCAAGCCAAAAACTAGCCCTTGCAAGAAGGATAGTAGATCTTAAAGTTGATCCGCTTCAAAATGATCTAAAAAAGCTAAATTTAGGCGAAGACGAGCAAAAACGAGTGCTAAATTTAATGTATGGCTACGTTAGAAATTTATATGAAAACCTGCACGCCAAGCTTTTAGAAAAGGCCAAAGAAGAGAAAATTTTAGATCCGTTTAACCAAGCTTTTGTGCAGGCGATGCATGAACTTGGGCTTAGTCTAAATGCGTGGCAAATTTCATGGCAAGAAAAGATAATAGACACTGCAAACAAAGAGTTTGAGGCTAAATTTAAAGATTTAAGCCAGGCAAATGAGTTTATCACTAAAAATACTTTATTTCAGTGTGATAGTAACGGCGTAAGGGCTGATAGAACGTATGGCGCGGTAGTAAAGGAAGGTGATAAATTTAGCTTTTTGCCTTACGCACTTGCTTTTAAAGATGAGGTTAGAGAGCTTAAAAGTGTTTTTGTTAAAAATCTTGAAATTTTAAGAAATTTAGCCAAAAACGACGAGCAAAAATCTTACGTAAAATACCTTGAAAAGCTACAAAATGCCTTTTGTGAAGAAGATAATGCAAAGGTGATAAACGCTTGGCAAGAGGCTGAGATAGCGTGGATGGATGTAAAAGGTGCGCTTCAGCCGGGTCATCCACTAGAGTACTACGAGGATGCCTACACGCACGCAGTTGCGCTAGAGTGGGATATCAGGCTGGTTGATAGCGAGGGCATTGATGAGCTTAAATTTAAAGAAAAAGTGGCAAAAACTTACGAAAGCGTTTGCGAAAAGATCAAATTTGATAACGCCGAGACAAACAAGGTAGTTAGCGAAAATATCGCTAGAACGCAGCTTTATATAAGCGTGCCGATGATCTATTACGCAGCGGAGCTAAACGGGCTTTTTAGCGCTCAAGTCGTACCAAATGATGAGAGTGTGAGCGCAAAATGCGGCAAGAAAATTTTTGCCTTTGTAAATCACGTCTACGAGGGCGCAAAGGCAAAGCCTTTTATGAAGCTTGGGGTTGAAATTTTTAGCAAAGAATTTTTGGATTTTGGCAGAGAGATTTTATTTTTAAAGCCAAAAATTTGGAAAAAAGTCTATGAAATCTCAACGATCGGCCATGAGTTTGGACACATACTCTTTATCGGGCTTGATACGGAGATGAGCATGAATAAAAGTGGCGTCTTTAAATTTATAGAAGAGTACAAGGCGACAACTGGTGGGCTAGTAAATTTTTTCTTGCACGAAGAGGCGGAGTATAAAATGGCTGTCTTTCACGAGCTAATCGCCCGTGCTGTTGGGCTTATCGCGTGGCGAAAGGTTGATGAGGTGAGGGCGTACTACTGCGAGGGGCTCATACATCTTAGCCTGCTTTTTAGAGCTGGAGTGCTTAAATTTGATGGCAAACTAAGCGTGGATATGAGCGAGCAAGCTTACGCTAAATTTAAAGAAATTTGCTTAGAGAACTACTTTGACCTAGCACAAATATACGCTGAAAAAGTTGATGCGAGCACATTTTTGGAGAAATTTTGCCAAAAAGATGAACTAAGCTATCTGCCAAAAGATGAAGAGTGCAAGAAATTTGTTGAGCATTTTTACGCTAGATACGAAGCTATCGGCAACGACGTCGATGATAGCGGTGAGTGGCAAAGGTGGCAAAGCTTAGCCAAAAAGGCAGAGAAAGATATATAAAGACGGAACATGATAAGTAAAATAAGTAACGAAAATCAAGTATCTTTTTTATTTATGTTGATACTTTTTTGTGTATATGTTGTTAGTTATTTTATTGCTAGTGGTTTTTATGAAGACATAATTACTACTCTATTTGATTTTATGATCACATTATTTATCTTTTTAAAGCTAAAAGAGACAAGAAATTTAAAAACATATTGGATATATATATTACTAGGCCTTACTTGTTGGGTAGCATCAGACACTATGTGGATGCTATATGATAAGGTTGATTTTCTTAAACAATTTCTTTCTAAAGTCAATTTTATACAAATCTCATACGTAGTCTCATATTTTATGTTTGCATTTTCTGCTTTTTATATTTTGATTAAAAATTTGAAAAATTTATTTTTAATGCAAGTATTTGTGGACTCAGTTTCTATTTCCGCAATATATTTTAGTTTTATGTGGTTTATGATTTTTAATAGAAATTTAACTCAAGTTTTAAGTCAAAAAGATTTTTTTAATCTAAGTTACATTGCCATAGATTTATTTATGTTTTGTACTTCATTTATTGCGTTTTTTTCACTTAAATTTTCAAAAAAAAGACTATCTATACTTTTATGCTTGATAGCGCTTATTGTAATAAGCACTTATGACGTTTTTACCACTACAATGGATTTTTGGATAGATGAAATATCCTTTTTTGGATACGACATTGTATTTAAGAGTTCATTTTTTATGTTGTTTGTTGCCACACTTCATTTAAGAGAGGGTGAGGCAAATCTAAAATTTAGGGCGCTCAGAAACGATTTTGATAAAATTTTAATACAAAAGCTATTTGTTTTTGCTGTATTTTTAACGATCATGATCTTGTACTCTTGGAAGATAAATTTGACATGGTTATTTTCTATTTTAGTTACTTTGCTTGCATACGGGGCATTATCTTATACGTTTTCTAATGTTAGAAAAATGGATATTTTAATTAAACGTGAAATACATATCAAAAAAGTGTTAAATAATCAGATAGAAAGTAAAGTAAAAGAGCTTGAAGAGACAAATAGGCACCTACAAAGGATCAGTAAATATGATTATTTGACAAATGCTCTAAATCGCCAGTATTTTATTGCAAGGCTTGAAGAGATGATAAAGTCAAAGGCACTTGGCGAAAAGATAGATATTTATAGTATTGACATAAACCATTTTAAAGCGATAAATGACTCGTATGGGCATTATATAGGTGATGATGTAATAGCAAAGTTTGCTTCAAATATTGAGTCAATATTGCCACCAAACGATTCCTTATTTGCAAGATCTGGCGGAGATGACTTTATCGTTGTTGTCAAGCAAAATGAAAATGTGCATTGCAGGGAATTTTTGCACTATCTACTAAAAGCTATTTCAGAGCCAATCGTTATAGATGATTATAAAATTGTACTTGATGCGAAAATAGGGATTAGCTCGACACAAACTAGTGAAATTTTGGCTGATGATTTTATCATGCAATCAGAAGCAGCACTAGAAGCAGCAAAGAAAGATGCATCTGAAAAGTATGTTTTTTATAGTGATATAAAAAGCATTATTCAGGATAGAAACTATATAGAAATATTGCTAAATAGCATAAGCTTTGATGAAGAATTTGAGCTAAAATTTCAGCCCCAATATCTAATAGAAGGTAAAAAAATAGTAGGAGCAGAGGCTCTTGTTAGGTGGAACTCTCCTATAAAAGGTCCAGTGGATCAATCAAAATTTATCCCAATAGCCGAACAAAGCTCTATTATCAATGCGATAGGAAAATGGGTGGCAAAAAATGCTATAAAACAAATGGCCTTTTGGAATGAAAAATATAATACAAACCTAAAAATAGGCATAAATATCTCACCAAAACAGATTGATAATATAAATTTTGCATCTAAATTTTTAAGTTATATAGATAGATACGGCATCGATCCATCTTGTGTAGATGTTGAGATCACTGAGGCTAGCCTCGTTAATGCCGAAGAGATGATGCAAAGTGCGTTATCTGAGCTTTCAAATAGAGGAATTTGCATATCCATAGATGATTTTGGTACCGGTTTTTCATCGATGAATTACATCAAAAAATATCCTATGAGTCGCCTAAAGATCGCTAAAGAGCTGATAGATAATATTGCTATAAATGATATAGATAAAGACGTGGTAAAAAGCGTTATAGCTCTAGCTAAAAATGTGGAGCTAAAGACTATTGCTGAAGGCGTCGAAGATGAAACCCAGCTTGAAATTTTAAGAGAGCTTGGATGCGATGAGGTGCAAGGGTATCTTTGGGGCAAGCCAATGAGTGCAGAGGATTTTGAAAAGCTTATAATAAGTGCTATTTAAGCACGCTCTTTGCGCTAAAATTTTCAAATTTCAAAATATCTTTATGGCAAAGTTTGGCTAGCTCATTTATCATTTTTGAGCTAGCTTCATCTTTTGGGATTATTAGATGAATCTTTTCTTCTAAAAAAATGATAAAAATATTTTTGAGCTCATAAATTTCACTAACTTTATTTAGGCCAAATTTTTCATTTTCTTTGGGTTCGTTTTCATAATAAGCCAGAAATTTCTCATTTACTTCAAAATTCATTTGCTTTTGAACGTCTGAAATTTCAATTCTCTTTAATGCAGCTATGCGACTTCTTTTTAAAAAAATAGGATAAAAAATGATCCAAAATATAGCAAAAACAGCTCCGATGACAGTAAAAATTTTACTTTTTAATAGCATATCAGCAACAAAACCAGCTATGATGGCTTCAGTAAATATCATAAAAGTGTTTATAAAATACTGCTTTCTTGCCGCCTTTGAGAAAAATAAGATAAAAGATTTATAATCTATTAAATTTTGTCCATTTATGACGATATTACACTTCATAAGATACCTTTGTGAATTTTAAAATTTTTTGGGAAATTATAACCAAAAGCAAAGTCAATTTTTGTATAATTTGGACTATTTCTTAGGAGAGGGACACTATTTTTTTAATATCAAAATCATCTATAACTGGCATGAGAAAATGGATCTTAGTTGCAGTTGTAGCGCTATTCGTATTTGCACTATTAGCATCTTTACTAGACTATAATCTAATTGGAAAAATTTCTATTTTACTTAGTTTATTTATAGTAACTTTTGGCATTTATACTTCAATGGATAAAGTAAAAACCAAAATAACGCATTGGCTTGCAATATGTTTTGGTGTTTTTTTATGGTCTATTTGCGATGCATTAATGGTGTTAAATCAAGATGTATTATTGCGGGCTCATAGTTCTTATGCGTATCTTGATGTGTTTTTTATGTTGCCGATGATATCTATTTTAGCTGGTGTTAGTATATTTTTGTATTCAAAATTTGCAGCTAGTCAAGAGAAACTAGCCATCATTATGGATAGCATAAGTGTCTTTTTTTTAATAGTAATTTTAATATATGGTATTTTTGATGAAGTAGATATCTTATCGATGATAAATAATAGATCAAATATCGTTTTTCTATCTATTGTGGCCATAAATTTTCTTATACTTTTTATCACTTTAAGTGAGATTTTTACAAGCAGTTTGCTTCATATAAAAATTAGCGGCTTTTACCTTATATCAGCTAGCATTTTATTTACGATGCTAAATTTATTTATTTTCTATAGTCAGATCTCAAATGTAAATTTTGGCCATAAAATAGATTTTTTATATATCGTTCCTTTCTTCTTCTTGATGATAGGAGCTTTTCATTTAAAAGCTAGAAATGAATATGTTACAAATACCGATAAAGATATCTCAATAGGATCAAAATGGCTACCAATAATAATAGTTTTGCCTTTGCTATTACAAGAAGATCTAACATCTTTTAGTGCACTTATCTCACTTTTTGTTTTAGTTGTAAATGCTATTGTTAATTACTATGTTAAAAGCTCTATTGCAAGTAGAAAAATATTAGATTATGAGAGAAATCTTCATAGAGAGATGGAAAAGTCGATGCATGAGCGAACCAATGAACTTATGCTCGCAAATTTAAGGCTTCAAGATATGTCTGAGAAAGACTATCTAACAGACCTTGGCAATAGAAATTTTATAGTAAATGAGCTTGAGAGAATGTGTAAAAGCATCTCTGAAGATGAGGAAATCGCAGTTTATTATATAAATTTAAGCCGTTTTAAAAGCATAAATACATCTTACGGACATGAAATAGGCGATAGAATTTTAAAGCTAGTTGCAAAAAGGATACTTGAAGTTTGTAATAGACAAGAGACCATAGCAAGGATTAGTGCGGACGAATTTATCGTACTAGCAAAAATGGAGATAAATAGTCATACAAAACGCTTAAATCTTGGTATTGCCTTAAAAGATGCTATTGAAAAACCAATTCAAATAGATAGATATCACTTTGGGCTTAAGTGCATAATAGGCATAGACGTAGCAACAAAAAATAGCACGGCAAATCCAAGAAATATTATAAAAAATGCAGATATGGCAATGTATTACGCCAAGAAAAATCCAGCTTTAAATCCTATGGTTTATAGCGATAAAATTAGCAATGAAATGCACCTAAGCTCAAGTATCGAGATCGCGCTTAAAAAAGCTAATTTACAAGAAGACCTTCATGTATATTTTCAACCAATATTTGATCTAAAAATCGAAAAAATGATCTACGCAGAGGTTTTTTTATATTGGAAATCAGAAAAATTTGGCTTGATGGAAGCAAGCAAATTTATGAAAGAGGTCAATGTAAATAGTGATATCTTAAACGATATTTGCTCGCTTTTAGTTTCAAAGACCATAGAGTGTGTAGATAGATGGCAAAAAGAAAAACTCTTGATACCAAAAATAAGTATAAATGTTGCACAGATTCAAAGTAAATCAGAAAAATTTGTTTTAGATTTTGTTTCTAGCTTACGCTCGCATCATATAAAGCCAGGGCTTTTTGAAATAGAATTTGGCGAAGAAATATGGACAAATAATACTAAGACGCTCGATAAAATTTTTTCTATTCTTAAAGAAAATAATATAGACGTTTGTATAGATAATTTTGGCTCTGGATATACTTCATTTATTTATATTAGAAAATACGATGTTAAGCGTATAAAAATAGCAAGTGAATTTGTTGCTCAAGCATCAAATAGCAAAATAGATGCACAAATAGTATCTGCAATTATTGATTTAGCAAAGGCAATGAAGATAAAAGTTGGCGCAAAAGGCGTAGAAAAAGAAGAGGACATTCGTTTCTTAAAAGAGCTTGATTGTAATGAAGTGCAAGGACTTTTCCTATCTCGTCCTATGAGTGCAGAAGAATTTGAAGACCTTGTAAGACAAGATCCTCAAATGATAGCTAAAGTTTAAATTTCAGCCTTTATCTCTTCGTTTGATTTTACGACCATACCTGAACCATGGATTACGCTTGGAACACAACTGGTGCAGATATCAACTTCTTCGCCATTTTTATGAGCGTGGATAAAAACCGCATTTGTATCATCGCTGCTTTTTAGTCCGCAAACATTGCAAACCACTAGATCTTTTTCTCTCATTTTTTCTCCTTTGAAATTTTTGCCTATTTTAGCTCCTAAATTTTATACATAAAATGATTTAAGTCAAGCTTGCCTCGTGGCATTTAATAATTTTTTGTTATAATCCTTTAAAATTTTAAAAGGCCTAAAATGAATGAAAGAACGATTATTTTAGAGATGTTAAAGATGCAGCAAAGCCTAAATGATGAGACAAATGGGCTTGGCTGGGAAAATGGTTATACTAATAAAAATAAATTAATCAGCTGGAGGCGCTGCATATATATGGAGTGCGCTGAGCTAATCGATAGCTTTGCATGGAAGCACTGGAAGAGCATTGATGCTAAGACTGATGAGCAAAATTTGCGCATAGAAGTTGTTGATATTTGGCACTTTATTATGAGTCTAGCTTTACAAATTTATAAATCAAAACAGCTTGGAGATATAGAAACTTTGGCCGATGATATTTGCCAATCAAGCGGATTTAGTGAGTTTTGCAAAGAGCCACTAAAGATCGAAGACGAGAGCATTTATGAGATAATGAATGATGTTGAAATGCTTATACATGAGTGTAGCGGGTTTGACTACGATATATTTGATATTTTAAAAATTTACTTCTCTATGTCTTTAAAATGTGGCGTAAATTTATACTCACTTTATGAGTGCTACATCGCTAAAAACGTGCTAAATCGCTTCCGTCAAAATAATGGCTACAAAGAAGGCAGCTATAAGAAAAATTGGAACGGACGCGAAGATAATGAAGTGATGAGTGAAATTTTGTCAAATGGCGTTAGCAAGATTGATGAAATTTATGCCGCACTTGAGCACGAGTATAAAAAGGTGAAATGATAAACCTTCTTCGCCTTGGTTTTAAAGATTTTTTTACAGCCAAATTTATAGTGCTATCCATCTTGCCACTTTTCCTTAGCATTTTTAGTCTTGCGTGGCTTACGATCTGGAGCGGCGGTGAGATATTTGATCTTTTAAGTGATAGCGCCAAAAATGAGAATTTTGCCTTTTTAGAGCCAAACTCGGCGCTCTCTTTTATCGCTATTAAAATTTTAAGCTTTAGCGCCACAAAATGGATAGTTAGTATACTTTTTTATATTCTGAGCACCTTTTTAACGATCATTGTTAGCATCGTGATTGCTCTAATCGTAGCTGGCTTTTTAACGCCGGTTGTGGCTAAAGAGATAAACAAAAGACACTACAACTACGTGCTTAAAAGCGAGGTTAGCACGGCTAGAGTGCTAAAGGTGATGATGATTGAGATCATGAAATTTCTTGGGATATTGCTCGTTTGCCTACCGCTTTTATTTGTACCAGTCTTAAATTTTTTCATCATAAACGTGCCGTTTTTTTATATCTATTACAAACTTTTACTGATAGACGTTGGCTCAAACACTCTTGATAGTGATAAATTTGAGCTAGCACTGCTTGAAGGCGGCGGGATAAAATTTATAGCTTTTACACTTTTGTTTTATCTCATCTCGCTTGTGCCGCTTGTGGGGCTATTTTTTCAGCTTTATTTCGTGATAGTCTTGTCGCACCTCTTTTTTGAGAGAGAGGCGCTTATAAAAATTTAGAGCCAGAAGGCCCTAAATTTACGCATAGTAAGATACTTTGTTGCTCTCATCAAGCAATGTATCAAATAGCCTTTTTGTAGCACTTAGTAGATTTTTATTTGCATCATTTTTAGCTAGAAGCTCGTCAAACATCTTTAGCATATTGTCATTTATGAAATTTTTGTGATTTAGATCTTTTGCGGTAGGCAACATTTGCTTGATCTTGTTTGAAAGATCACTTATGCTTTGGCTACTACCAGCGATCTTGTCGCCCTCTTTGACGTTTTTCATAAATTCATCAACTTGTGGGCGAATTTGCTTCATCGCCTCTTCGATCTCTTTCATATCTTGCTCGTCTATGCCGTTTCCTTTATATAAAAACTCATAGCCGTATTCGTGCGTGAGAGCAAGACTTCTTTGGCTAGAAGTGCCATTTTTCTGGCTGGAAAACTCCAAACTTTTGTTGTCATACATCGAAAAGCTTATCTCATCGCCTGAGCTAGTTTTCATCGAAAAGCTCATGTTGTTGTAGCTTCCTTGAGAGTAAAAATTTGTTTGCATTTTTAAATCCTTTTGAGGCTAAATCGGCAAATTTTTAATTTCATAAAGCAAAATTTTGTAAAATGCGTCAAAAAAGGACGGGCGATGTGTTGTTTTGGGACTAGGATCTTTTTGCTGATGCTTATCACTGTTTTAAGCTTCGTTTTTGCTAAGCTTTGGCCTGTTTTGCCAGTCGTTTGCTACTACTTTATACTCGCAAATTTGCTCTCAATTTTGATGTTTTCACTATTTTTTAAAGGGCTTTTGCCAAGCTTTGTAAAAGTAAATGCGATCCACTATTTCTCGCTAATTGGCGGCTTTTTAGGAGCATTTTTAACAATGCTTATTTTTAAAAAAGTAGCAAAGGATAAGTTTAACCTAGTTGAGCTCATCATCTTTTTGATCTGGATTGTTATATTGCTCTTTGTTGTCTTTAAATTTCAAGCCATTCTTGATATTTTTAGAGGAATTTAGATGGATGAGAGAATAGTTAAATTTTTAAAAAAGATGCACCTTGCTAGCGTTTGTGTCGTTGATGATGAGGGGCAGCCTTATGCTTTTAGCGCATTTTACGCCTTTGATGAGGTAAATTTTAGCCTTTTTCTAGCTAGCTCAGATGATAGCTCGCATATCAAATTTTTAAAAAACTCAAAGCTTGTTGCTGGTACGGTTGCTCTTGATACAAAGATCGTTGGCAAGATAGAGGGTGTGCAGTTTCAAGGAGTGATGAGAGAGGCTAAAGAAAACGAAATAGAAATTTATTTCAAAAGATTTTTTTATGCAAAAGCAATGGATCCAAAAATTTGGTGCATAAGCCTTGAAAAGCTTAAATTTACGAGCAATGTTCTTGGTTTTGGCAAAAAGATAAAGTGGGAAAGAAACGATAAAATTTAGACGTTAAGCTTATATAAGCTACAATCATTGAAAAATTAGAAAAAATAAGGAGAATTTATGAAATTTAGCGGAAAAAACGTGCTAATAACAGGTGCAAGTAGAGGTATTGGCGCACAAATCGCAAAAACGATTGCAAATATGGGCTTAAAAGTGTGGATAAATTACCGCTCAAAGCCTGAGATAGCAGACGCTTTGCAGGCTGAGATCGAGCAAAATGGCGGCAAGGCTGCAGTGATAAAATTTGACGCAACTGACGAAGATGAGTTTATAAAAGGTATAAATTTGATAGTCGATAGCGACGGCGAACTAAGCTACCTTGTAAATAACGCTGGCATCACAAACGACAAGCTAGCGCTTCGCATGAAAACTAGCGAATTTACAGATGTGATAAATGCAAATTTAACTTCAGCTTTCATAGGATGTAGAGAGGCTTTAAAAGTGATGAGCAAAAAGCGCTTTGGAGCGGTCGTAAACGTCGCATCTATCGTTGGTGAGATGGGAAATGCTGGACAGGTGAATTATTCAGCCAGCAAGGGCGGACTAATCGCCATGAGCAAGAGCTTTGCAAAAGAGGGCGCAAGCAGAAATATCCGCTTTAATAGCGTAACTCCTGGTTTTATCGAGACTGATATGACGCATGGGCTAAGTGATGAGGTGAAAAAAACTTATAGCGATAATATCCCGCTAAAACGCTTTGGCAGTGCTAGTGAAGTAGCTGAGGCAGTGGCGTTTTTGTTAAGTGATCACGCAAGCTACGTAACTGGAGAGACGCTTAAAATAAATGGCGGACTTTATATGTAGGTAAATTTCAGACAAGTTTTGAAATTTAAAATAAATAAAAGCGTAAATATTATAAGATAACAGACATTTTTTATAAGGAGACCTTAAAATGGCAGTATTTGAAGACGTAAGAGACGTAGTTGTAGAGCAACTAAGTGTAGATCCACAAGCAGTAAAATTAGAGTCTAAAATCATTGAGGATTTAGGCGCTGATTCACTTGATGTTGTAGAACTAGTTATGGCTTTAGAAGAGAAATTTGAAGTAGAAATTCCTGATAGCGAAGCAGAGAAATTAATAAGCATTCAAGACGTTGTAAATTATATAGAAAAACTAGGCAAATAATTTAAATTTGCACAGTTTGATTTAAGGAGATGTATTGAAACGAGTCGTTGTAACTGGTATAGGCATGATAAACGCACTTGGTCTTGACAAAGAGAGCTCTTTTAAGGCTATTTGCGAGGGTAAAACAGGCGTGAAAGAGATCACAAGCTTTGATGTAAGTGACTTTCCTGTTAAAATTGCTGCCGAGATAACTGATTTTGATCCAAATAGCATTTTAGACGGCAAAGAGGTGAAAAAAGTAGATCGTTTCATACAGCTTGGCATAAAAGCATCTAATGAAGCTATGGCTGATGCGAATTTTAAAGAGTTTGATGCTCATAAATTTGGCGTTAGCTCGGCAGCTGGCATAGGTGGTTTGCCAAATATTGAGAAAAATTCAATCACATACTTTGAAAAAGGCGTAAAGAGAATTTCACCATTTTTCATTCCATCTGCACTTGTAAATATGCTAGGTGGCATAGTTTCTATAAATCACGGACTTAAGGGTCCAAATTTGTCTAGCGTAACAGCATGTGCAGCAAGCACTCATGCGATATCGCAAGCTGCAAAATGCATTATGATTGGTCAAGCTACAAATATGCTAGTTATCGGCGCTGAGTCTACTATTTGTGGTGTAGGTATAGGTGGTTTTGCAGCAATGAAAGCTCTCTCAACTAGAAATGATGAACCAAGTAAGGCATCAAGGCCATTTGATGCAAATCGTGATGGTTTTGTAATGGGTGAAGGAGCTGGTGCACTTGTGCTTGAAGAGTATGAGTCAGCTGTTGCAAGAGGTGCTAAAATTTATGCTGAAGTAGTTGGATTTGGTGAGAGCGGAGATGCACACCATATCACATCACCAACACTTGAAGGTCCATTAAGTGCGATGAAACAAGCACTTGATATGGCAAAAGGTGTAAAGATAGATTATGTAAATGCGCACGGTACTTCAACGCCTGTAAATGATAAGAATGAGACTGCGGCACTAAAAGCAGTTTTTGGTGATAAATGTCCACCAGTTAGCTCAACAAAAGGTCAAACCGGACACTGTCTAGGTGGTGCTGGTGCGATCGAGGCTGTTATATCTATAATGGCAATGAGAGATGGTATTATCCCTCCAACGATAAACTACGAAACTCCTGATCCAGAGTGCGATCTAGACTACGTTCCAAATAAAGCTAGAAAAGCTGATATAAAAGCTGTTATGAGCAACTCATTTGGTTTTGGTGGCACAAATGGCGTCGTGATATTTAAAAAGTTGGATTAAGATGTCAAATTATTTAGATTTTGAAAAAAGCATAAAACAAATTGATGAAGATATAGCAAATGCTAAGATCAGAGGCGATGAACATGCTGTTGAAATTTTAAATAAGAATTTATCAAAAGAGATATCAAAAGTATATAAAAATTTAAACGAATATCAACGTTTGCAACTTGCTCGTCACCCAGATAGACCATATTCTATTGATTATATTAATGCACTTTTGATTGATGGATATGAGATTCATGGAGATAGAGCATTTCGAGATGATCCAGCGATAGTTTGTTACATCGGCTATATCGGAGGCAAAAAGACTGTTGTTATAGGCGAGCAAAAAGGCCGTGGCACTAAAAATAAATTAAGAAGAAATTTTGGTATGCCTCATCCTGAGGGTTATCGCAAGGCTCTTAGAGTTGCAAAAATGGCTGAGAAATTTAATCTACCCATTTTATTTCTCATAGACACTCCAGGCGCATATCCAGGTGTTGGAGCTGAAGAGCGAGGACAAAGCGAAGCTATAGCTAGAAATTTATTTGAGTTTGCAAATTTAAAAACTCCAATAATTGCTGTTGTTATTGGCGAAGGTGGAAGTGGTGGCGCATTAGCTATTGGCGTAGCTGATAGACTCGCTATGATGAAAAACTCCGTTTTTTCAGTTATTTCGCCAGAAGGCTGCGCAGCAATACTTTGGAATGACCCAGCTAAACAGGAACAAGCTACAAAATCTATGAAAATAACAGCTGATGATTTAAAAAGTCTATCACTGATTGATGCTGTTATAGATGAGCCGATAAATGGAGCTCATAGAGATAAAGATGGTGCTGCAAAAGTACTTGCAAATTATTTTATCTCAGAGTTAGCTGAGCTTGAAAAGCTTGATATGAATGATCTTGTAGCAAAAAGAATAGAAAAAATTCTCTCTATCGGAGCATTTGAAGAATAAATTTATGGTCACAACAATTTTATAAGAATACTTATCAAATTTGTTTGTGGCATCATCTACTAAAATACTAAAATAATTTAAAAATCAATATAAATTTAATCGCTTTAACGGCTATAATTTTTACACTAGCTTTTTTTATCTTTAAGATTTAAACACTAAAATTGTTAATGTCAAATCCATATAAAGAATATCAATGAATAAATTTCAAGAAAAATATATCACTCTTTCAAAAGAATATTATAAAAATAATGGCAATGCTTCTAGTATTGAGGCACTCTATCAGTTTAAAGAAGAGTTGGAAAATTGTGATGACATTTGCGCAAAGTATGTTTTAGTCGATGTTTATCAGCTTTTATCTATGAGAAAGAGTGCTTACGACTTACTTTTAAAAATACATGACAAAAGTGATAAAAAACAGCTAAAAACACTTGGCTATCTAGTGCAATTCATTGACGAAAATGATAGATGGGCACTACCTCGCCCAAAAAGTAGAGGCCAAATTTTGGCTCAAGAAGATAAAGCCACCACGTTACCAAAATTTATCTACCATCCCAATCCTTTAAAAACTGGCGCATTTAAAGATGATATGAGCATCGTGTGTGAGTGTTGTGGCAAAGATACTGAAGTTTATTATAGTGGTAGCATTTATTGCGAGCAAGATATTTCGTATCTTTGTCCTACTTGTATTTCTAGTGGTAAGGCTGCTAAGAAATTTGACGCTACATTTGTGCAAGATGCTGACAAACTAAATACAAGTGATGCTAAAAAGGATGACGAACTCTTTAGAAGAACCCCGGGCTACGAGAGCTGGCAGGGCGAGCATTGGATAGCTTGTTGTGATGATTATTGCGAATTTTTAGGCGACGTTGGAATAAAAGAGCTTGAAGAAATGGGTATAGCAGACGAGGTCTTTGAGGACTACACAAAAAGAGCCGAATACGACGATAAAATGCTACGCGAACATCTTGTTAAAGCTGGCGATATTGCCGGATATTTGTTTTGTTGTTTGCATTGTAAGAAGTATCATATATACGTTGATGCTTGTTAAAGAGGAAAATATGGATATTGCAAAAATTTCTAAAGGTTGTAAAGAACGTGGGCTGGATGAACTTTTTAAACTTTTGTCGCCACTAGCAAGAAATGCCATAAGGATAGATACGCAAGCTAAAAATGACGATGATATCGCCGTTGGAGCGTCTAAATTTGGCGGTTCGCCAGATCTGCCAGATGGTTTATCGTAGCCTTCAAATGAAAATGGCGCTTTAAGTTTTGTGGCACAGATAAATTTTGCTGAAGCTAGCAAATTTGACATTGACTCACTACTGCCAAAAAGCGGAATGCTCTATCTTTTTTATGATAGAAATTTGCGTGTTTGGGGCTATGATCCTGCCGATAAAAATGGCTTTGCAGTGATCTTTTCTGATGTAAATGATGGGCCACTTTCTCGCAGGAGAGCGGAGAGTTTAGAGGGAGAAAATTCTGTATTTAACGCACGCTTGCTTAGCTTTGAAAATGAGATAAATTTGCCAAATTTACAAAGCTCGATTGTGCCATTTAGCAAAATTAGTGAGGCTGAGTGGGAGGCCTATCACGAGGTTATTGAGCCAAGCTGGCAGGCTAAAGAAAATAAGCTCCTTGGGCACTCCGATAATGTCCAAGATGGTATGGAGCTAGAGTGTGAGCTAGTTACAAATGGGCTTAGTTGCGGTGATAGTAGTGCTTATCACCACCCAAGAATAGCAGAATTTGAGAAAAATGTTGCCCAGTGGCAACTACTTTTACAGATAGATAGTGATGATGAGGGCGATATGGACTGGGACGGAGAGGGCAGAATTTATCTGTGGATAAAGAGGGATGATCTGGTAGCACGCGATTTTAGCAAGACGTGGCTAGTTTTGCAAACAAGTTAAGGCTACCGAATTTATAAAAGATAAAAATTAAAATTTATAGAGAAATTTTATACTAGGGTTACACAATAAATTTTTATTAGCATTATTGGTGCGATTGCCAAAATTCCACCGCCATTTCTACCACTATCTACTTAAATATATAAAATAATCAAAGATGGTAATGCCCAAATTTAGGCAAAATTTAGTAAAATCCTTAAAAAATTTAAAGGCAAAATATGTTTAATGGCTTGATCCGTGAGATCGCACAGGTTGTTAGTTATTCACAAAATATTTTAAGACTAAAGGCAAATTTTCGTCCAAATTTAGGCGATAGCATTGCTGTAAATGGTGCTTGCCTGAGCGTAATAAAACTACATGAAGATGGCTTTAGTGTGGAGCTAAGCGCAGAGAGTAGGGCAAATATTGCGGTTGAAAATTTAAAAGAAAGAGTGCATATCGAGCCAGCTATGAAGCTAGGAGACCGAGTAGATGGGCATTTGATGCAAGGACATATCGATTTTATCGGTAAAATTTCAAATATCAAAAAGAATGAGAATGGGGTTGATTTCTATATCGACCTGCCGTGTGAGGCTATGAGCTTGATGTCAAATAAAGGTTCGGTGGGTGTTGAGGGCGTGAGTCTAACCATAAATGAAATTTTGCCAAAGGGTATAAGGCTTACAATCATACCAATCACTTTTAGAGATAGTCTTTTTTGCACTTTCAAGGTCGGCAGGCGCGTAAATATCGAAAGCGATCTTTTGGCTCGATACGTAGCTAGGCAGCTTTTTTGCAAGCAAGATAGTGGCCTTAGCTGGGATGATGTTGAGCGAATTTCTAGCCTTTATTAGGTGGATAAAATGCGTGAAAATTTAGAGATCGTCTTTGATAAAAATGGCGTATTAGCTGGCTTTACAAATAGATTTGGTGGTGTGAGTGAGGGCGCTTTCGAGAGCTTAAATTTAGCAGATCATGTTGGCGATGATCCACTAAAGGTCGCACAAAATCGTGAAATTTTAGCAACGGCGCTTGGCATTATGCCCGTTAGTTTAAAATTTATGAACCAAATCCACTCAAATAGAGTGGAAATTTTGCAAGATTTTAACGATGATCTACCTCCATGCGATGGTGTGATAACACCATTAAAAGACGTGGCGCTTTGCGTCTTAGTTGCTGACTGTGCGCCTGTTTTGATAATAGATGAACATCTTGGCGTAGTCGCAGCTGTGCATGCGGGGCGTGCAGGCATTACTAGTAAAATTTGCACAAATGCAGTGCGGTTGATGACGAGTGAGTTTGGTTGCCGCGCTAGTAATTTACGCGTATTTATAGGCGCAAATATCAAAGTGCAAAACTACGAAGTAGGCAAGCTAGATCTTGGTGAATTTAACCGATATAAAAATGATGGAAAATTTGATATAAACGCAGCTTTATTAGACGAATTTGCTAAGCTCGGGGTAGAGCAAATATCGCTAGATCCTCGTTGCACTTTTGAGAGAGATGAATTATTCTCATACCGCAAACAGAGTAGGACCGGGCGTTTTTGCGGATTTGTGATGAATAGAGTTGCATCAATAAATACTAAAAAATAAAAGCAAATTTTTAGCTTCATTACTTGCCTGTTAAAATTTGCCAGATAAATTGTATTGAACGTTTTTGATATTTAATTTGATCTAAAAAATGGCTAAATATAATAATTTTTAGCTACAATTTGATATCAAGTCTCAAAAATAACAATAAGGAAAATCATGAAAATAGGTAAAATTTTGACCGCCATTATGTTAACAGGAGCCTTTTATATGGCGCAAGCACACATGTTTTGGGTAAATGGAGCTAATGATGAAAAGCTAGGAAAATTTATCGCAAATATGGGTTATAGCGACGATTTTCCAAAGCTAGAGCCTATTATGGCCGAACGCGTCCATCTTTTTGCGCCAATTACTGTAATAAGTAAAGATGGTAGCAAAAAGAAGCTTACACAAAGTGGCGAGAACTACCGCTATGAGGGCGAAAGATTAGACAAAGGCACATATATCTTACTAGCACAGCAAAATCCTATGTATTCGCTTAAAAAACGTAGTGATGGTAAGTGGCTAATAGACAAAACTAAGCTTGATCTAAAGGATCTAAGCGATATACAGATTTGCCGGCTGATGACGATAACATCTAAGAGAGTCTTAAATTTAGGTGAAACAGACGACTTCGTAACTAAACCTATTGGAGTTAAAATCGAGATCGCACCGCTACAAAACACAGCGGAATTTAGAGTAGATAAGCCTTTTAAATTGCAGGTTTTTGCTGATGGAAAGCCGCTAAAGCGAGCTAAGCTAACTGGTACTTTTGCTGGATTTTTAGATCATAAGCACGCATTTTACGGTATGACAGATGAGCAAGGCATCACTGAAGTGTTAGCTCTAAGACCAGGATTTTGGGTATTTGAAGTTATTTATGAAAGACCTTATCCAGATGCTGCGAAGTGTGATAAAGAGACGTTAAAAACGACGCTTAGTTTTGAGATAAAAGAATAAAAGTTTGATATAAATTTGAGTCCGAATTTATTATAAATTTTTTATAACCACCTTGTAATTTTGAAAGTAGAGAAAGAATGCCTTACGAAAACTTTAAATCAAAAAATCATCTTGTGCTAAAAATCACTACAAATGCAAGAAAATTTGGCGTAGAGACGCTACAAAACGAGGAGTTTGTAAGCATTCTTTTAAATGTCAAGAAGCTTGAAATTTCATCCGAAAAAAGGCAAGCAATGGCAGAAATTTTTGCTAAGTTAATAAAAATCGAAGAAGACTCACAATTAAGTAAATAAACTTTAGTTTAAATTCATATTAGTTTAAGTATAATCCCCCTTTATTTCACACACGACAATCCTAAATTTGGTTGTGCGAAAGCATTAATGGTCGTGGAGGATAAAACTAAATTCAAGGCAAAATGCCTAAAACAAGGAGAAACTCATGGTAACTATGAGAGATTTATTAGAGTGTGGCGTACATTTTGGTCACCAAACACGCCGCTGGAATCCAAAGATGAAAAAATTTATCTTTGGCGAGAGAAAAGGTATCTATATTATAGATCTACAAAAGACTATCCGCTACTTCCGCTACACTTACAACATTGTTCGTGACGCAGCTGCTGAAGGTAAGTCAGTGCTATTTGTTGGTACTAAAAAACAAGCTATCGATGCTATCAAAGAGTACGCTGAAAAATGTGGAATGCCTTATGTAAATCACCGCTGGTTAGGTGGTATGATGACAAATTTTGGTACTATCCGCCAGTCTATCCGCAAACTAGAAGTTATCGAAACTATGGAAGAAGATGGTTCGATAAATTTGTTAACTAAAAAAGAGGCTTTAATGCTTCGCCGCAAAAAAGAGAAGCTTATCGCAACTCTTGGCGGTATCCGCAATATGAAAAGCCTACCTGATATGATATTTGTTGTTGATACAGTTAAAGAAAAGATCGCTGTTCAAGAGGCAAATCGCCTAAAGATCCCAGTTGTAGCACCGATCGATACAAACTGCGATCCTGACGTTGTTGATTATCCGATCCCAGGAAACGATGACGCGATCCGCTCTGTTCAGCTTTTCTGCCAAGAGATGGCTGAAGCAATCAATGAAGGTAAATCACTTCTTGAGCAAGATGGTGGCGAGCAAGTTGCTGGCGAAGAAGTAAGCCAAGATGAAAAAGACGCGGTTGTAGCTGAGGCTATGAGCGAAGAAGACTTTGGCGAGGACGAAGAATAATGGAAATAACTGCACAAATGGTAAAAGAGCTCCGCGAATCAACCGGAGCTGGCATGATGGACTGCAAAAAAGCACTTGGCGAAGCAAATGGTGATATGGAAAAAGCTGTTGATATCCTTCGTGAAAAGGGCCTAGGCCAAGCTGCTAAAAAGGCTGACCGCCTTGCAAGCGAGGGCTTAGTAAGTGTTGAAGTTTGCTCAAAATGCAAAAAAGCAACTATTAGCGAGATCAACTCTGAAACTGACTTCGTTGCTAGAAATCCACAGTTTCAAGCACTTGCAAAAGATGCAACAGCTCACATCCAATCAAGCGGCATAAAAACAGTTGAAGAGCTAAATGCGAGTACTTTAAATGGTGTTAAATTTGAAGATTACTTCAAAACTCAGATCGCAACCATCGGTGAAAACCTTGTAGTTCGTCGCTTTGAGACTATTATTGCTGATGATAAAGGCGTGGTAAATGGTTATGTTCATTCAAATGGCCGTGTTGGTGTACTTATCGGTGCAGCTTGCGAAAGCGTAGAAGTTGCAAATAAAGCAGCTGATTTTATAAGAAATTTATGCATGCATGCAGCTGCTATGAAGCCAAGCGTTATAAGCTACAAAGACCTTGATAAAGATTTTGTTGAGAAAGAATTTATCGCACTTCGCGCTGAGCTTGAAAAAGACAATGAAGAGCTAAAACGCCTAGGTAAGCCACTTCATCACATCCCTGAGTATGCTAGCCGCTGCCAGATAGGTGAGGCTGAGCTTGCAAAAGCTACGAAAGCGATCGAAGAAGAGCTAAAAGCTGAGGGCAAACCTGAGAAAATTTGGGACAAGATCATCCCTGGTAAGATCGAGAGATTTTATGCTGACAACACAGTGCTTGACCAACGCCTTACACTTTTAGGTCAGTTTTATGTAATGGACGATAAAAAGACTATCGAACAAGTTATCGAAGAGAAGAGCAAAGAGCTTGGTGGCAAGATCGAGATTGTAAAATACGTTCGTTTCGAGCTTGGCGAAGGCTTAGAGAAAAAAGTAGATGACTTTGCTGCAGAAGTTGCTGCTCAAATAGGCTAATGGAAATTTTAAGAGCGTCTAATCTAGGCTTTGCGTATGATTATACGCTCTTTAATAATATAAATTTAACTCTCAATCAAAAACAAAGCATCGCGATAACCGGCATTAGCGGTTATGGCAAATCAACACTTTTACACATACTTTCAACACTTTTGAAGCCAAATTTTGGCGAGGTTATTTATCAAGATAGATCGATCTACGAGCTTTCTCAAAATGAGCTTTTGGCTATTAGAAGGCTTCATTTTGGCATTATTTTCCAGTCGCATTATCTTTTTAAAGGATTTAGTGCTTATGAAAATATCGAGCTTGCTAGCATTTTATCTGGTGAAAAGATAGAAAAAAATGATCTTGCATCGCTTAAAATTTTAAATGTGATAAATCAAAAAGTTGGTGAGCTAAGCGGTGGTCAGCAGCAACGTGTTAGTATCGCTAGAGTGCTTACCAAAAAGCCAAAGATCATCTTTGCAGACGAGCCAACGGGCAACCTTGATAAGCAAACAGCAAATGAAGTGATGCAAGTTTTATTTGACTATATAAATGAAAATAACGCTGCCCTTGTTCTAGTAACTCACGACAACGATCTAGCAGCTAAATGCGACAACTCATATAAGCTTGAAAACAAAGAACTTATACAGATTTTTTAAATTTTAAAGATCAAAATTTACTATTTTGTCTTTTAGTATGTTTGTAAATTTAGTCAATTTATAATATAAATTTTTATTAAAAAGCTTTATATAATAGGTAAAATTAGGTAAGACTAAATTGCTTGCCTGATTAATAGAAAGTTTAGACTACCCACCAACATGTTTTGTATTATTCTTATCAGCCTTTTGTTTTAAAAATTCCTCTTCTTCTTTTATAGGGTTATAATCATCTTTCAAAATTTTTTCTTAGTATCAATCTCTTGCTCAAGCATCTTATTTTCATAAATTTTTATATATTGGCTTCCAGTATTCAAGGTAATTTCTAAAGCCAGCGCTATATCCTGCATCATAGTGGTAGCTTACACATTTCAGCTCTTTATTACTGCCAAGAAGTTTTTTATAGTGGGCGTGCATATTTTTTGAGCTCGTGCTGATATTTTATTGCTACCTATCATATTTGTATGGCAGATAGTGCAGCCATTATCACCGATCTCTTTAAATTTGCTAAGATTATCACCTTGATTTTGATGGCAATTAATGCAATCAAAGCTTAGATGCTCGTGACAAGGCTTTAGCTTATGTTTGGCTCTTGGCTTGTCGGAGACTACTATTTTTGTTACGTTTAGATCGTTACTTGTATGTCAATACTAATCTATTAAGATAAATTAATATAAGAAGTGTGCAAATGACTACCAATGCGTTATTCTAAAAGAATTTATAAGTGAATAGTTGGACTTTATATTACTAAAGAAATTTTTGTACTTTATAATGAGGCAACAGGACTTTAAATTTCCTCTTTGATCTTTTTATAAAGCTCCAAAATCTCATCTTTTTTAATGATAAAGCTATTTTTATTTGCTATTAGATAAGCTGAGCTTTGCATGATATCACCAGCGATCTTTAGTCCATTTTGCTTCATGGTTGAGCCAGTCTCGACTACATCAACTATCGCGTCACTTAAGCCAACTAATGGTGCAAGTTCGATCGAGCCATAAAGCTTGATGATCTTTACAGCTACAGCTTGTTTTGTAAAATAATTTCTTGTTATATTTGGCATTTTTGTGGCTATTTTTAGCTCTGGCTGGTTTAGGTCTAGTTCGGAGTCGTTTTTTATGCCAATGCAAACTTTGCATTGTCCGATTTTTAAATCCAGTAGCCTTACAACATTTGGCTTGTGCTCTTCAAGTACGTCAAGTCCCACCACACCAATATCAGCTGCACCTTCAGTGACATAAGTTGGGATATCTTGGTTGCGAACCATTAAAAATCTAAAATTTCCTTCTTCAAGGATTAGTTTTCTATCTTCAAATAAAAAACTTGAACCAAAAATTTTTCTAAAAATTTCTAGTGTTGCCTCGGCTATTCTTCCCTTTGGTAGTGCTACTGTTATCATATTATCATATCTTTCTTTTCAGTTATTAGCTTTTGCATGGCACGAAAAACTAGCATCTTGTCGCAAATAGCATTTTTAAAAAATTTTGACAAAAAATCGCCATCCCCACCAGTAAAATAGACTTTTTTGTCACCGGCTAGCTTATCTAGCAGAGTTATTATTGGTTTAATAATGCCATAACTCACGGCATCAGCTGTTTTTTGTGGTAGTGCATCTATGTCAATTTGTGAATTTATAGTGATATCAAGTCGTGGCGAGATACTTTTGTAGGCATTTAGCATACTTGAAATGCCTGGCAAGATATATCCTCCAAGGTGAATAGAATTTGCCATAATATCAACTGTTATGGCACTTCCAGCATCAACGATTACGCCATTATTTATAGAGTAGCATGCAGCGATTCTATCTACGCCTAGACCTTGATATATTGTATCAATAGTAAAAAATGGTTCTAGATCCACAAACATCTTATTGTCTTTTAAAATATTTAAAATTTCATCATTTACGGATATAAAATATACTTTTTTTTCTGGTTTATAGCTTTTAAACTCAGAAATTTTCATACGTGAGATTTTGCCATCTTCTAAAAATGTAGCGTTTGTATTGCCTATATTACACAAAATCATAACATCGCCAATTATTATCTTGTAGCTCTTTTAAGGCTTTAGAACAAATGCCAGAGCTATAAAATATAGTTTTTTTTCTTAGATTTGTTTGGAATTTCATCTCTATTTTTTTAGAAATTTCTTCAAGCTCCAAAGCCTCTTTGCGTAGCAATCTACTTTTTGCTGTTCTTAAAAAGACAAGATTGTAAAAGCTCTTATTGTCCACTCCCCAAAAGATATCAAGCGTCTTTTTTGTGCTAAATTCACTTGTGTTAAGTTCTTTGATATCTTTTAAAAGGATTTTTTTGGCTTCAAAAAGCTCCCAAATTTTTTGGTTCATTGCCCTAAATTAACAAGCTCATTATCATAATAAAAGGCACCATTGCCCATAAAGCTTTTATCTTTTATCTCATCGCTAAATTCATAAATTTCAGCTCCACTGAGGTCTAAATTTGTCTTTATAACGTAGCCTGTTTTTTCGATTATGTAGAGCTTATTATTGATAATAGTAGCTGCTGAGAAGATGGCAAATTTGAAATTAACTTTATTTTGCTCTTTTAACATAAGATTTGTTCTTACGATCGTACCATCTTTTTTAAAGATATAAATTTCATCGTTATTAACTAATACATCTTTGATCTCTCCGTCATAATAGACTGTTTGGCTTGGGTTGATGACGATAAGTTTTTTTGCTGTAGCTGCTATTAGGTTATCGCCCTCAACGCCTAAGAATATGATGTTATTAAAGAAATTTTCAGAGCTTACGACCACGTCACGTAAAATTCTACCAGTCTCTTTTTGTACTATGTAAATTTTGCCATCTAATGCTGGATAAACGATAAGCGAGCTCATAAAAAATGGTGCTACGATCCTTGAATCAACTGCTGCTATATTAGACGAGCTATATTCCATTATTGTTGTTGCAGTATTTATGTCTATTAGATAGATGTGGTTTGCCGCACTGATAGCTGCTAATAGGTTTTGGTCAAGAGAAGCAGCAACGATTGCTGTTGGAAATTTATTGCTATAAACGCTGTATCCGCTAGGATCTGTCACATTTAGATCGCCATCTATACTAGCTGAGATGATAAAGCCGTTGTTTTCATTTAAGAAATTAAAATTTTCAGGCAACTTAATGTTTGTATTTAGGCCATTTTTGGTGATGATATTGCCGTTGTCAAGAGTGGCACCATTTGCATTTGTTGATTTGATATAAGATGGCATATCTTTTGACAAAGAAATTTTGCCAGAGGTTTGAGCTGGCTCGAAATATTGTCTTTTTGTGCCACATCCACTTAAAACTAAGGCCAAGGCAAAAGCCAAGAAAAGAGTAATTTTTTTCATTATTTTATTCCCTGATAGTGTTTTAAATTTTTAACTAAAGTTTGAAGTTGAGAGTCGAGTGAAATTTTATTAAACTCATCATTTGCTTCTTTGATTTTATTTTGTTTTAAAAGCTCAAAACCTTTTAAGAGCGTGCTATATTCGCTTAAAATTTGAGTGTTTGCATTATCATTTTGTGAAAGAATAATATCTTTTACTATAGGATTTACTTTTAAATTTGCAAGCTCACTAATGCCATCTGTCTCATTTTTATCAAGCTTTTGCTGAAGCGAAAAAAGCGCATATAAATTTGGTTCTTTTTCTTTTAAAATGCTTAAGGCATTTGCATCGCTTGGATTTAAAATGAGCTTTGAGTAAGCCAAATTTGCATCTTCAATTCTATTATCATTTATTATTTTGTTCGAATAAAATCCAATAATTGCAATGACGGCAACAATAATGGCAATTATCATAAATTTTTTATACTTTCTAAAGAAACGCTCACCTTTGATCATGCTTTCTAAAAACTGTTCTTGAGCACCAATCTCTTGTTTTATCTGTGTTAGATCTTCTTTTATAGCCAACGCTTTTCCTTTATTTTTAAAAAATTTTAATTCGCAGATTTTAACATAATTAAATTAAAACTATCCCAAAATTAAAGCTTGAATGTGATATAATGGCTCAAAATTAATTAATAAGGTTACTTATATAATGCAAATAGATGACACTCTTTTAAATAAATTAGAAAAACTTTCTGCCTTACAAATCAGTGATGAAAAAAGAGAAGAAGTAAAAAAACAACTAAGCGAGATTGTATCTTTTGTTGATATTTTAAATGAACTTGATCTAAGTAGCGATGAAGCTGTAGTTAGCTCTATAAAAGGTGGCACACCTTTAAGAGAAGATGAGCCAAGACCAAGTGATGTGATTGATGCGATCTTGAAATACGCTCCTTCACGTGAAGGGCATTTTTTTGCTGTACCAAAAATAATAGAATAATGGTAAAAATATGGATCTAATCGAACAGCTTCAGGCAAAGAATTTAAGTGTAAAAATACCAGAAGATAATAGCCTTAATAATCTTGCTGGCGATATAAAAACACTTTTAAAAACTGTTGTGAGTGATAAGGCAAGCGATCTTCACCTTGTTTCAAGATCTGAGCCGCAAATAAGAGTAGATGGTGCTTTAAAGCCTATTGATTTTGGCGTATTAAGAGGCAAGGATATAGAGAATTTATGTTTTGCTTTGATTACTGATGAACAAAAAAGTGAACTTGAGAATAATAAAGAGCTTGACTTTGCGATCGAGCTTCCAGATATTGGTCGCTTTCGTGGCAACTATTACTATACCATGAATGGTGATTTAGCTGCTGCTTTTCGTATAATCCCAATCAATATCCCATCTCTTGATGAGTTAAATGCCCCACAAATTTTTAAACACATTATTAAGCGTGAAAAAGGTCTTATTTTGGTTACTGGACCGACAGGAAGTGGTAAATCAACAACTCTCGCAGCCATGCTTAATGAGATAAATTTAAATTATAGAAAGCATATTATTACAATTGAGGATCCAGTCGAGTTTGTGCATAACAATAAAAAAGCTCTATTTTCTCATAGAAATATCGGCACTGACGCAACTTCTTACTCAAGGGCTCTAAAATCTGCGGTTCGTGAAGATCCAGATATCATACTTGTAGGCGAGATGAGAGATAGGGAAACGATTTCAACGGCTATTACGGCGGCTGAGACCGGACACTTAGTCTTTGGTACGCTTCACACAAATTCAGCCATTCAAACTATAAATAGGATCGTTGATAGTTTCGATGGGAGCGAGCAATTACAAGTAAGAAATATGCTTAGTGTTTCGCTAACTGCTGTCGTTTCACAAAGCCTGATCCCAAAGATAGGCGGTGGAAGATGCGCGGTGCATGAAATTTTAATAAACAATATGGCTATCTCAAACTTGATACGTGAAAACAAAATACATCAAATTTACTCTCAGATGCAGCTAAATCAACAACAAACTGGTATGAGTACGCAAACCCAGGCTTTGATGAAAGTACTAAAAGAGGGTAAGATTACAAAAGAAAATGCGCTAGCTTATTCAACTGGCCAGCAAGAACTTCAAAATTTAATAGGAACTATATAATGGATTTAGTAACGTGGTTTGATATTATTATTATTGCTCTTGTCTTGATGCTTGGCATAAAAGGCATATTAAATGGACTTATAAAAGAAGCTTTCGGACTTATTGGACTTATCGGCGGCTTAATTATAGCTAGCAGGTTTTCAGATCTATCTGGTGAGTTTATAACTAAAAATATATATAAATTTGAAAATCCTTCATTTTTACAGTTTGTTGCATTTATCTCTCTTTGGCTAGTTTTTTGGCTAGTTTGCTTACTAGTTGGTAAATTTTTATCAAAAATAGTTTCAGTAAGCGGACTTGGTTTTTTGGATAGACTTGGTGGATTTGTTATGGGAAGTGGAAAAATTTTCTTAACATTTTCTGCAGTAGTTGCTGTAGTATCTGGCACTTCGCTAAATAATATAATTGCTCCTTATTTTGCGAACAGTAAAGTTTATCCGGTTTTGATAGAAACTGGCAAATGGATAACAAATCTTGATGTAAAAAATATCAAAAGTGAGTTAGATGAGATAGTGGCAAGACCAATGGATACAAATAAAACTGATGCATTTATCTCAATGGATGCAAATGCTAGTGTAAATACCGACTCTAATATCACAAAAGGGGAATAAAATGATAGAAAATTTAGAATATGATGCGTTGCTTGAGAAATTCAAAAGAGTGCTTCGCGACAATGGTTTAAAATACACGAAACAGCGTGAAATTTTACTAAAAACGCTATATAACAATGGCGAACACTTTACTCCAGAAAGACTTTATCTTTTTATAAAAGAGACACACCCTGAGCTAAATATTGGTATCGCAACTGTTTATAGAACACTAAATCTACTTGAAGAATCAGAAATGGTGACATCAATCAGCTTTGGTTCACAAGGCAAAAAATTTGAGCTTGCCACAAAGCCACATCACGACCATATGATATGCAGAAAGTGCGGCCTTATCATAGAATTTGAAGATCCAATGATAGAAAAAAGACAAATCAGTATCGCAAAAGATCATGGCTTTAAACTAACTGGCCATATGATGCAGCTTTATGGAATTTGTGAAAAATGCTCAAAAAATAATATAAAGGGAAAGTAAGGTGATATTTGACAACCAACATGAGATTCAACGACTACAAAGCATAGACGAGCTAAGAAATTTAGGTATTAATCCATATCCGCATTTTCTTAGAAGAGATATGAATATCTCTAAATTTAGACTAAAATTTAACTACATTAATGATACAGAAGAAAAAAAGGCCGAGGGTCAGCTAGTAGGTCTTGCAGGTAGAATAAAACTAATTCGTGATGCTGGAAAAGCGGTTTTTGCAAATATCGAAGATGAAGATGGAAATTTACAAATTTACTTTAGCAATAAAACGCTTGATCCAGAGTGGTTTAAAATCGTTAAAAAATACGTAGAGATAGGCGATATCGTCTATGTCAGAGGTTATGCATTTATAACAAGAACTGGCGAATTTTCCATGCATGTAAGCGAGCTTAGCCTTGCTTCAAAGTCGATAAGTCCACTTCCTGAGAAGTATCATGGTCTAGTTGATGTTGAGACAAGATATCGCCAAAGATATCTTGATATGATAATGAATCCTGAAGTTAGAGCTGATTTTAAAAGACGCTCAGTGATTATAAGTACGATTAGAAGATTTTTTGAAGAAAAAGGCTTTTTAGAAGTTGAAACTCCGATGCTACACCCAATAGCAGGCGGTGCAAACGCCAAGCCATTTATCACTTTTCACAATGCCCTTGGAGTAGAGAGATATCTAAGGATCGCACCTGAGCTATACCTCAAACGCCTTATAGTAGGTGGCTTTGAGGCTGTTTATGAGATGAATAGAAATTTTAGAAACGAAGGTATGGATCTTACTCACAATCCTGAGTTTACAAGTATAGAGTTTTACTGGGCATACCACAACTACCACGATTTAATGGGTATCACAGAGGATCTTTTTAATGTCATTTTAGACAAGCTAGATATGGAAAAAGTTGTAAATTTTGATGGCATGGAAATTGATTTTAGTAAGCCATTTAAGCGAATAAGCTACAAAAAAGCTCTCGTTGAGATCGGCGGACTAGATGAGAATATCATAAACGATAAAGATAAAATTTTAGCAAAACTAAGAGCTGATGGCCTTGAAGCAAATGAGAAGCTTGATCTTGGTCACTTGCAGGCTGAGCTATTTGATAACTATGTAGAGAGCAAGCTTATACACCCAACATTTGTTATTGATTATCCGATTTCGATCAGCCCACTTTCAAGAAGAAGTGATGCAAATCCTGATGTGGCTGAGAGATTTGAGTTATTTATCGCTGGTCGCGAGCTAGCAAATGGCTTTAACGAGCTAAATGATCCAATTGATCAATACAACCGCTTTAAAGCGCAAATCGATGCTAAAAACGCAGGCGATGACGAGGCACATGAGATGGACGAGGACTATGTAAAAGCCCTAGGATACGGCATGCCACCAGTTGCAGGTGAGGGTATAGGCATCGATAGGCTCGTGATGCTTTTAACGGATAAAAAATCAATACGTGATGTTGTGCTCTTCCCAGCGATGAGGCCACTTAAAAATGAGATAAAGGAGAATGAAAAATGAGTTTGCAAAGCTATGATAAGGACATTTACGATCTAGTAAATTTAGAGTTAAAACGCCAATGTGATCACCTTGAGATGATCGCTAGTGAAAATTTTACATATCCAGAAGTTATGGAAGTAATGGGCTCAATCCTAACAAACAAATACGCTGAAGGTTATCCTGGCAAGAGATATTATGGTGGCTGCGAATTTGTCGATGAGATCGAGCAAATAGCGATCGATAGATGTAAAGAGCTTTTTGGATGTGAATTTGCAAACGTTCAACCAAACTCTGGCTCTCAGGCAAATCAAGGTGTTTACGGCGCTTTACTTAATCCAGGCGATAAAATTTTAGGAATGGATCTAAGCCATGGTGGACACTTAACACACGGCGCAAAGGTAAGTAGCTCTGGCAAGATGTATGAGAGCTTTTTCTATGGTGTAGAGCTTGATGGCCGTATAAACTACGATAGGGTCATGGATATCGCAAAGATAGTAAAACCAAAGATGATCGTTTGTGGCGCAAGCGCATACACAAGAGAGATCGAGTTTAAAAAATTTCGTGAGATAGCCGACGCTGTTGGGGCGATACTCTTTGCAGATGTTGCTCACATTGCTGGTCTTGTTGTTGCTGGTGAGCATCAAAGTCCTTTTCCATACTGCGATGTCGTAAGCTCAACTACGCATAAAACCCTAAGAGGCCCAAGAGGCGGTATCATTATGACAAACAACGAAGAGTATGCTAAGAAGATAAATGCCTCTATTTTTCCAGGCATCCAGGGCGGACCACTAGTTCATGTCATCGCAGCAAAGGCAGTTGGCTTTAAGCACAACCTTAGCCCTGAGTGGAAAATTTATGCTAAACAAGTAAAAGCAAATGCTAAAAAATTAGGCGAAGTACTAATAAAAAGAGGCTTTGATCTAGTGAGCGGCGGTACCGATAACCACCTAATATTAATGAGCTTTTTAAATAGAGATTTTAGCGGTAAAGACGCAGATATCGCTCTTGGAAATGCTGGAATAACGGTAAATAAAAATACGGTTCCAGGCGAGATAAGAAGCCCATTTATCACAAGTGGTATACGTGTTGGTAGTCCTGCGCTTACAGCTCGTGGCATGAAAGAAGCTGAGTTTGAACTAATAGCAAACAAAATAGCTGACGTATTAAGCGACATAAACAACACATCTTTGCAAGAGAAGACAAAAGCTGAGCTAGTTGAACTTGCTCATAAATTTATAATCTATGATAAAGCGACATTTTGATGCAAAGTATTGATACGGCACTTATAAAGATTATTACAACTCACTACTATATCAAACGTGATATGATCGTTAATAAAATAGAATACAGAGGCAAAATTTTCTTTGATAAATTTGAAAAGATAAATGAGCCACTGACCTATAGTATTATGAAAGAGCATGAAGAAGGCAAAGCTGTTATCGCACACTCTTTAATAAATGCAAATGATAAAGTTGAAAATATAGTCTTTGACTATAACGGCAGAACCCCTGATAGATTTTGGCATAAAGCACAGCTTCTTTTAAGAGAAGAGGGATTTATAAATTTTACAGCCTATGAGAGTAAGACACCAGGTCATCTGCATCTTTATGTGCATAAAGGCCACACTACGCTAAATGAGGCTTGTCAGCTGGCAAACGTGCTCAACGCAAAGCTTTCACAGAAGCTACCTAAAGAGTGGAGGATGTTTCCAAATATCGATATGCCAAAAGAATTTAACATACTAACTTTACCTTATAAGCTCTATCAAAAAGAGCGCGGGGCAAGTTGGTCAAAATATATGTAATTAAGGATAAAAAGTGGAAAACGATGAGTTAAAAGATATTCTTTTAGAAAGAGACGATGACGCAAGAGGATTGAAGCTAAAAAAACTTCTTATATTTATAGCAGCTCTTATTATACTTTTTTTGATCATTGTAGTGGCTATGAAGCTAGTAAATTCAAGCGATCCTTCACAAGCTCAAAATGAAGCTGATTCAAGACTAGTGCTTCCTCCAGTACCAGCTGAGCAGCCAGTAGATAGACAAGCTCCGATAGCTGATACAAATTCAGACAATAAAAAAGGCGATACACAGCTTTTTGAACAAGTACCGATCGTGCCTGAAAATAAGCAACAAGACGAATTTGAAGATATGATCAAAAAGCTAAAAGATAAAGAAAATAATAAGCCTATTTCTAAAACTGAAGAGCCAAAAGAGATAGTTAAGCCTATCGAAAAGCCTGCTGAAATACCAGCAAAAAAAGCTGAGACAAAAGTAGATACTTCAGTTAAAAAAGTCGAAAAAGTAGCAGCTACTGATAAAAAGAGTGAGGCAAAACCAGCTAAGGCTGAAAATAAAGTAGATAAAAAGATTGAAAAAAAGGTTGAAACCAAAATAGAAAAAACGGATAAAAAAGCTGAAGTAGCTAAAACTGAACCTGCTACAAAAGGCTCTTATGTTCAAGTATTTGTGACTAGTAAATTTAATCCAAATGCTGAATATATGAAGAAGATCGCTGCTAAGGGATATAGCTACAAGACTATAAAAGTTGGTGAACTGACTAAAATTTTAGTTGGTCCATTTGATGAAAAAACGCTTCAAAAAGCAGTAGGCGATATTAGAAAAGATATCAATAAAGATGCTTTTATCTTTAGAGCAAAATGAAAACATTCGCAGTCTTTGGAGATCCAATAGCTCACTCGGTATCTCCGAGGCTGCACAATAAAGCCATTGCAGACCTGGGCTTAAAAGCACTTTATATAAGAGTCTTGCTAAAAGATGGTAGCGAATTAATCAATAAATTTAAATCCTTAAAATTAAACGGTGCAAACGTAACACTTCCACATAAAGAGTGGGCTTTAAATTTAGCCGATGAAGCTTCAGATATAGCTCGTAAAATAGGCTCTGCAAATACTCTTGTGCTTAAAAATGACAAAATTTATGCTCACAATACAGATGCGCCTGGGTTTTTAAAGGCAATAAAAAATTTTAAAGATGTAAAAAAAGCTATTGTTCTTGGAGCTGGCGGTACTGCAAATGCCATAACTTATGCATTAAAAGAACAAGGCGTTGATGTTTGCATACTAAATAGAAGCAAAGATAGGCTTGAGAAATTTAAAAATGAATACGAATGCTTTAGCTGGGATAACTACGAAGAGCAAATATTTGATCTAGTCATTAACTCGACCTCTGCTGGCTTAAAGGATGATTTTTTACCAGCACCTAAAGAAATTTTAAAAAGCATTTTTAAAGATGCTAAATTCGCATTTGATGTGATTTATGGTAAGCAAACACCATTTTTAGAAATGGCCAAGCAAAGTAGCCTTGACGTAAAAGATGGTGCTGATATGCTTTTATATCAAGCAGTTCTAGCACTAAATTTATTTTTTAATAATACACTTGATGAATCAAAAATCGAGCGCTCAATGAGAGAAATTTTCTATCTATAACCAATTAGTATTTATTTTTTATAAAATTTGCGTAAGTTTGGTTTTAAACTAAGTTAAATTTTATGGCTTGTAGAAAATATTTTGATTAAAATTTTTATTGAAAGTAATTGGAGTAAATATAAAAAGCAGGGAAGATCCCTGCTAAATTTTACTATTCGTTTGTTTTGATATAAGCGTAGTCTGAAATTTTAGTCCATTCTCTTGCTTTTTTAAGGAAAGCTCTTTGCGACTCAACGATCTCTTTAAATAATGGATCTTTAGCACTCTCTTCATCAAGTAATTCATTTGTAGCTTTTTTAAGAGCTGCAATTACTTCTGGTGGGAAAGATTTTACTTGGATGTCTGGATACTCACTCTTCATTTTATCCCAGTACTCGACGTTTGAATAAAATACTTTTGTATTTGCATCTCTTGCTACTTCTGCTGCAGCTGCTTCAAAGATCGCTTTTAGGTCATCTGGAAGTTTTTCGTATGATTTTTTATTAAAGAAAAATTGAGTTTCACCGTTTGGCTCTTGCCAGCCTGTGTAGTAGTATTTTGCCACTTTGTGAAAGCCAAGTGCCATATCATAAGCTGGGCTAACCCATTCGACTGAGTCAATCGTTCCCATCTCAAGAGCCATGTAAAGCTCACCAGTTGGGATAGTGTTAATGTTAGCGCCAAGTTTAGCGTAAATTTCACCACCAAAGCCCGGAATTCTTATCTTTAAGCCTTTGATATCATCAACTGACTTGATCTCTTTTTTAAACCAGCCACCCATTTGCATGCCGGTATTTCCAGCTCTAAAAATTTTGATATTGTATGGATCGTAAACTTTTGCCTCAAGCTCCTTACCACCGCCAAATTCATACCAAGCTGTTTGCTCATCAGTATTCATCATAAATGGAGTTGCTGTAAAAAATATAGTTTTAGCATCTTTGCCTTTATAATAATAGCTACTTGTGTAGGTAATGTCGTACTGACCGCTTTTAGCAAAATCAAGCATCGCAAAAGGCGATTTATGCTTTGATGGATAATCAATCCTTAGCTCAAGTCTACCATTACTCATCTTTTCAACTTTATCCTTTAGCTCTTTTGGCACATCACCAAGCACTGGCATAGTACTCTCCCATGAGCTAGCAAGCTTTAGCTTATAAACTTTATCATCTCCCATAGCAACGCAAGCAACAGCTGCTAGACCAAGAGACGCTAATAAAAATTTATTCATATCTTCTCCTTTGAAATTTTGCCTATTATACAAAAAATTACATTATTAAAATGTGTTATAATCGCAAAAATCAAATTTATGGGGCATAAAATGATAAAAAAGACAAAAATCGTAGCTACTTTGGGGCCAGCAAGTGATAATGAAGAGACAATGGAAGCGATGGTAAAAGCAGGTGTTAATGTCTTTCGTTTAAATTTTAGCCATGGGACACACGAATACCATAAATCAAACATTGACAAGATAAGAAATATCGAAAAAAAGCTAAATAAAAGAATAGGAATTTTACAAGATATCTGTGGTCCAAAGATCAGAGTTGGCAAGCTTAGTGAGCCATTTTATCTAAAGGCTGGCGACGAACTAAGCATTTACGCAGAGGATATCGTTGGTGAAAAAGTTGAGAAGGGGGTTTATAAAGTAAGCCTAAATCAGCCTCAAATTTTGCCTATGCTAAAGGTTGGCGAGTATGTCTATCTCTATGATGGCTCTATAAGAGCAAAGGTTGTCAGCGAAGGTAAAGAAATAGTAAAAACTATCATTGAGAATGATGGAATTTTAAACTCAAACAAAGGCGTAAATTTCCCAAATACAGCCCTTGGTATCGAGATCATCACACCAAAAGATAAAGAAGATATGAAATTTGGCGCAAGGCATGGTGTAAATTTTGTCGCCATTAGCTTCGTGCAAGATGCAAATGACGTAATAAAGGCAAAAAATATCTTAAAAGAATTTGGCTCAAGAGCTGCTGTCTTATCTAAGATCGAGAAATTTGATGCGGTTGAAAATATAGACGACATCATCTCAAAGAGTGATGGCATCATGGTAGCTCGTGGCGATCTTGGCATAGAAGTGCCATTTTATAAGGTTCCAACTATCCAAAAGCTCATCATCAAAAAAGCAAATGCAGCAAGCAAGCCAGTCATCACAGCAACCCAGATGATGCTAAGCATGGCAGAGCATGAGACTGCCACAAGGGCGGAGATCAGCGATGTGGCAAATGCCGTGCTAGACGGCACTGATGCTGTTATGCTAAGTGAGGAGAGTGCGATCGGTAAAAACCCAGTCGCGGTCGTAGAGGCGATGAGTAAAACGATCATCCAAACTCAAAGCATCTATCCATATAATAAATTTGATGAGTTTGACTTTTTTGACGAGACTGATATGGTGGCAAGTAGTGCCGCATCTCTTGCTGTTCGCATAAAGGCAGATGCTTTAATCTCAATCACTGGCTCAGGAAAATCGGCCATAAAATTAGCTAGAAACCGCACAAACATTGACATCATCGCAGTCGCTCACGATGAACAAACAGCGCACATGCTTACTCTTGCTTGGGGTGTTACGCCAGCACTTGTACTAGAAAAAACAAAGCTTAGCTCACTTTTAGCAAATGTCATGAAAAAGGCGTATGAAGAGGGATATGTTGGATACGACAAGACCTATCTTGTCACAGCCGGTCACCCTACGGGCGTTGAGGGTAGCACGAACCTTATACGTATCATCAGACGCGATCAGCTTGATTATTATTTGGAGCTTGCAACTGAGTAAATTTATACTCTCTTGCAAATTTTAAAATTTTGCTTGCTCGTAAGAATTGACTGCTAAGATTTGCCTGACACTTGCTCGATAGTAAAACGCATGCACCTCTAATGTGCGAGGGGTTTGGGGGATTAAAAAGGAGGATAAGGGGACGGCTTCGTAAATTGAGTCTCCTTGTCTCCCTTTTGACAAATTTATATCATTAAAATTTGATAGAGTTTTAGACTACATGCGGTAATTTAGCGTTAGAGCATGTACCTTAAACGTGTCAGGGAAGAGGGATTATTAAGGGAGAAGAGAGTTTTTGCTTTGCTAGCTCGCAACTGCAAGCAGACCGTAATTAAAGCCCCTTCTCCCTTAATGAAAGAATAAAAAATATATGTTGTTTTATTTCTGTAAATTTTAAAATCTTACTCACTCGCCTTAGCAGACTACTAAATTTGGAGCCAAAATTCTCCACTCATAAAATTTTAAAATTTGTGTGAAATTTACTTGTAAAAATTAGGATATATAAAATTTATTTTGAAAGAATTTGTGACGTCAAATTTAACGTCACAAATTTAAATTTATTTTTTCTTTTTGCCTTTTGGCTCATCGCCTTTAAACCAGCTTTTTATCTTATCAAAGACACTTTCATCGGTATTTGATTTGCCTGATTCTATGCCAAAGCTAGCCTGAAGCTTATTTAAAAGCTCTTTTTGCTCATCGCTTAGTTTTTCAGGTGTTTGAATAGAAATTTGCGCTACAAGCCTACCTTTTTTACGCGAATTTACACTTTTGATACCTTCATTTTCAAAGATAAATTGCTGCTTATCCTTTGCCCCAACAGGTAGTTTTAGCTCAGTTTCTCCTCGAAGCGTTGGAATTTTTATACTTTCGCCAAGTATAGCTTGTGTGAAAAAGACAGGAATTTCTAGATAAACATCGTCATTGTGGCGAATGAAATGCTTATCTTCTTTTACGTTTATACTTACATAAAGATCGCCTTGAACGCCGTTTGTGCCGATATTGCCTTTACCAGCTACTCTCATTCTCATGCCGCTATCAACGCCTTCAGGGATGGTAATCTTTACAGTTTGTTGCTGGATTTTATAAGCTTTCGCGTTACAATCGAGGCATGGTTCGCTTATTACTTCACCGCTTCCGTGACAATATGGACACTCTTGGACGATATTCATAAAGCCATTTCCGCGTGTTATCCTGCCACTTCCGCCACAGTGCTGGCAAGTCTTGCTCTTGCCATCTTTGCTGCCGGTTGCATTGCATGTTGGGCAAGGCACTTTTTGATCAAATTTTATCTCTTTTTCACAACCAAAAATAGCTTCGTTAAACTCCAAATTTATAGGAATTTCAAGATCGGCTGAGTATTTTTCTGAGTATCTTTTTCTCTGCCTAGAACTACTTGCAAAACCGCCACCAAAAAATGAGTCAAAAATATCTGAAAGATCAAAATCGGCACTAAACCCGCCACCGCTACCAAATCGACCCTCAAGGCCTTCTTTGCCATATCTGTCGTAGATAGAGCGTTTTTGCTCGTCGCTTAAAACTTGATAAGCTTCATTTATCTGTTTAAATTTTAGTTCAGCCTCTTTGTCGCCAGAATTTCTATCTGGGTGATATTTCAAAGCAAGTCTTCTAAAGGCTTTTTTGATCTCATCTCCGCTTGCATTTCTTGAAATTTCAAGGATTTCGTAATAGTCAAATTCCACATTTTTCCTTGTTAATTAAGCTTATTTTAAATATGGGATTTTACCCAAAAAAGTTTAAATTTAAAAAAGAATTTACATTTTTGCCGTATAATCTCTACCATTTTTAATAAAAAGGATAATTCATGGTTAATGTTTTAATGATAGAAGACGATCCAGAATTTGCACAAATTTTATCTGAATATCTTGATAGTTTTAATATAAAAGTTACGAATTTTGAAGACCCATATTTAGGACTTAGTGCTGGGATAAAAAACTATGATTTGTTAATACTTGATCTTACTTTGCCGGGCATTGATGGGCTTGAGGTTTGTAAAGAAATTCGCCAAAAATACGATATTCCTATCATCATAAGCTCAGCTAGAAGCGATATTAGCGATAAGGTCGTTGGACTTCAGCTTGGTGCTGATGATTATTTGCCAAAACCATACGATCCAAAAGAGATGTATGCTCGTATCACAAGTCTTATAAGAAGATATAAAAAGACAAATGAAGTACAAGAAGAGGTCGTTGATAGCGCATTTAGGATCGATGATAAGCGTCACGAAATTTACTTTAACAATGAGCCGTTAGCGCTTACTCCAGCTGAGTATGAAATTTTAACTTATCTCATTAAGCAACACAGCTTTTCAGTATCACGCGAACAGCTAGTTTATAACTGCAAAAGCCTAAAAGATAAAGATTCAAAGAGCTTAGATGTTATTATCGGACGCCTTAGATCAAAAATCGGTGATAGCTCAAAAGCCCCAAAACATATATTTTCAGTAAGAGGCATAGGATATAAGCTTATCGGATGAAATATTCCATAACTACGAAGATAACTATTATCTTTGCCATAGCTTTCTCGCTGATGTGCTTGCTCTTTGTAACTTTTGCAAACATTCAGCAAGAAAGCGCTTTAGAAAAGCTAAAGGATAGACAAATAAGTGCGATGAACTATCTTGTCGCACTCTATGAACGTGGAAATCCCCCAAGAGATTTAGAGCATTATTTTAAAAATTTTTACTTAGAGTATGTTGGAAATAAAAATTTAGCCACTTCAATAGCTACAAATGGGACTGTTGTTTTTACGCAGCACACACCTCTTGGAGTGGTGCAATCGGTTAATTACAAAGGCGATTTGTATTTGCTTATTAAAAACCCATCTTTTCAGCTACTTCTTGAAAGTAATGATGCAAGACATGTAAATGATCCGCTTTGGGTCGCATTTTTGATAGTTTCAGCCCTTCTCATCTCACTTTATGTTTCTGTTCTTAGAAGTCTTTCGCCGCTTAGAAGGCTTAGTAAGGACATTAGAAAATTTGCCAGTGGAAATATGGAAATGGCGATGACAGCTAGGCTAAATGAAAACGAGCAAGACGAGATCGGACAAGTCGCTGTTGAGTTTGATAACGCCGTTTGCAAGATCAGAGAGCTCATCCGCTCAAGGCAGCTATTTTTGCGCGCGATCATGCATGAGCTAAAGACTCCTATTGGCAAGGGCAGGATCGTCTCTGAAATGGTCGCAAATGAGACCCAAAAGATGAGGCTCATTAATGTGTTTGAGCGCCTTGAGATGCTGATAAATGAATTTAGCAAGGTTGAGCAGCTCCTTTCTAAAAGCTACGCACTAAACTATCAAGAGTGCCATTTCTCGCTCATTTTAGAGCAAGTGCAAGATATGCTCATGCTTGATAAATTTGAAGAGCGAGTGAGCTGCGATATCAGAGATGATGTCATTTTAAGAGTGGATTTTCAGCTTTTTAGTTTAGCGATTAAAAATTTGATAGATAACGCCCTAAAATACGCAGAGGATAAAAAGGCTATTTTGATCTGCGATAGCGAATTTATAGCAGTTAAAAATTTAGGTAAAAAGCTAAATCACCCAATTGACTACTACAAACAAGCCTTTGTGCGTGGCGACAAGGTGAGTGCGGGAAGTGGTATGGGGCTTGGACTTTACATCATCGAGCAAATTTGCCAGATGCAAAAATTTGAGCTTGTTTATGACTATGAAGACGGCTATCACGTCTTTAAAATTTTACTTCGAGCAAAGGCAAAACGCGCATGAAAAGGGGCTTAGAGAAATTTAACGAGCTAACTGAGTCTTTTGCAAAGCTCCCTGGTGTCGGTAAAAAATCAGCCGCCAGATTTGCCTACTTTGTCTGCATGCAAGATAGTTTTGCAGGGCTAAGGCTTGCTCAAAATATCGAAGATGCAGTGAGGTTTATCAAACGTTGTGAGCGTTGCGGTGGGCTAAGCGAAAATGAAATTTGTGACATTTGTAGTGATGAGAGCAGGGATAGCGAGGTTATATTGCTGGTTGAGAGCCCAAAAGATATCTTAGTTTTTGAGCAAAATGGTATCTACAATGGCCTTTATTTTGTACTTGACGAGATCGACGAGGATGCCATAGAGAGGTTGCGAAGTGCGATCAAACAAAATGGCTCAAAAGAGGTCGTTTTCGCCTTTACGCCGGGGTTAAATTCTGACGCACTTATGCTTTACGTTGAGGATAAGCTTGGCATGAGTGAAATTTCATTTAGCAAGATCGCCCAGGGCGTGCCAACTGGTGTAAATTTAGAAAACGTTGACATGCTTTCACTTTTAAAAGCCTACGAAAGTCGTACAAAAGCCTAATTAAACTTTCTTTTAGTTATAATTTTGCCTAAATTTATAGAAATTTAGCCAAGGCTCAACCGCTGCTAAATTTAAAGGATATAGGTTGATTTTACTAATAGATAATTATGATAGTTTTGTTTTTAATGTTGAGCAATATGTAAAAGAGCTTACAGATGAAGAGGTTAGATGCGTTAGAAATGACAAGATCACGCTTGACGAGATCAAAAAACTAAACCCAAGCAAGATCATTTTAAGCCCAGGGCCAAAGCATCCAAAAGATAGCGGAGTTTGTTTAGAAATTCTAAAAGCCGACCTTGGCGTGCCAGTACTTGGAATTTGCCTTGGACACCAAGCTATAGGGCTTAGTTTTGGCGCAAAGATAAAAAGGCTAGATGACCCACTTCACGGCAAAACCTCATTTATTGACGTGAAAAATAAAGAGCCTCTTTTTGCTGGGCTACCTGAGCGCTTTGAGGTTATGCGCTACCACTCGCTCTATGTTGATGAGCTCCCAGCTAGCCTAAGCGCTGATGCGGTGAGCGATGATGGCGTAGTAATGGCACTTAGCGTAAAAGATAAGCCGATCTTTGGTATCCAGTTTCACCCTGAGAGCTACTTTACGCAATACGGCAAAAAGATAGTTGAAAATTTTGTAAATTATAAAGCAAAAGATGAGGTAAAAGAGCCAAAAATTCGCTCTCTTAAGCCATATCTTATCAAGCTTCAAGAGAGCATACCGCTTGATGATAGCGACTTTGAGCAAATTTGTGAGATAATAGCCAGCAAAGAGTACGAGATCGTGCAGCTCTCAGCCCTTTTGGTGCTTATTAGCGAAAAGAGCCTCTATCCAAAAAGCCTCGCTGCACTTGCAAAAAATATCCTAAAATACTCGCAAACTTACCGCGATGATACGCCTATGATCGATCTTTGTGGCACTGGCGGCGATGGCTTTAAGACGATAAATATCTCAACTACTGTGGCATTTATCCTCGCAAGTCTTGGCGTAAAGGTCGCAAAACACGGCAATAAGGCAGTTTCAAGCAAGTCAGGCAGCTCTGATGTGCTTGAAATTTTAGGTGTAAAAAGTGAAAAATCACTGGCAAAACAGCGCGAAAATTTAGCTAGTAAAAATTTAGCCTTTTTCCACGCGCCATTTTTCCACCCGTTAGTTGGCGAGGTGAGAGAAGTGCGTCAAAGACTTGGCATAAGAACCGTATTTAACGTACTTGGGCCGCTTTTAAATCCAAATTTAAACCTTACAAATCAGCTAGTTGGCGTCTATCACAAACCAGTGCTAAAACTCTACGCCCAGACGCTTAAGATCCTTGGCAGAAAGCACGCTCTAGTCGTTCGCGGCGATGACGGACTAGATGAGATCACGCTTTGCAATGAAACAAGCGTTGTGGAGCTAAAAAATGGCGAAATTTTTGAATATAGCATCACGCCAGAGCAGTTTGGCTTTAAAAGAGCGCTTCACAGCGACATCGAGGGTGGCACACCTGAAGAAAACGCCAAAACATTGATCCGCACGCTAAAAGGCGAGGAACAGGGGGCAAAATTTGACATCGTGGTCTTTAACGCGATGTTTGCACTCTACGCGGCTGATGGAGCAAAGAGCCCAGACGAGGCCAAAAAAATGGTTTTAGAGGCTATAAATTCTGGCAGGGCGTATAAATTTTATGAAGAGTTTATAAAGGCTGGGGCTAATGGCGCTAGTTAAAATTTGTGGCATCAAAACACTAGATGAGGCAAGTGCGGTTTGTGCTTTGGATGTTGATTTTATCGGGCTGATATTTGCCAAAAGTAAAAGAAAGGTCGAGCTAAATTTAGCTAGGCAGATAGCCAAATTTGCTCACAGCAAGGGCAAAAAAGTAGTTGGCGTTTTTGCTTTGCAAAGTGATTGCGAGATAATGGAAATTTGCCAGTTTGCTGGTCTTGACGTGGCTCAAGTGCATGGAGTGGTGAGTGAAAATTTAGAGGTAAATTTAAAAGATATGGGGCTTGAGATCTGGCAGGTTTTTAGCGTGAAAGATAGCTTGCCAGAGGTTGATTTTAAGCATTTTGACATGGCGCTTTTTGACTGCAAGGGCGAAAATGCTGGCGGAAACGGCACTAGCTTTGAGTGGGAAATTTTAAAAGAGGTCAAATTTAAATTTGGCATGGCTGGGGGCATAGGCGAGCACAACATAAAAGAGGCGCTGAAATTTAGGCCATATCTTGTTGATATCAACTCAAAAGTCGAGGACGAAAACGGCATGAAAAATGCGCAAAAGATAGAGAGAATTTTAAAGTTAGTAAAATTTAACAACACATTAGAGTAAATACAATGTTTAGTAATTTTTGTGGCGTAAAAATTCAGGGAAAGTGCTTTCAAAGTGAAGTAAAATTAAATTTTTTTGAGAAAGAGTACCATAGATTTTGTTTAATCTATGGCAAAAATGGAAGCGGTAAAAGCACTATTTCGCAAGCTTTTGATGCGATCAAACAAAACAGTCAATCTTTTATTGTTAGTCAAATTATAAACAATAGTGATGCAGCAGTAAATCCAATAGACGAAGATCAGAAAAAGAATATTTTTGTATTTAATGAAGAGTATGTAAATAGTAAAGTTAAAATTAAAAATAATGGTTTGGACGCGATAGTTTTACTTGGAAAAGCGAAAAATATAGATGAGAAGCTTGAAAAAGCAAAAAGGATTAACAAAAAATTAAAAGGAAGACAAAGTAAATATCAAGAAGATTTTCAAAAATATAGTGATATACAAAATACAGATAATCCTGAAAAATATAAGTATGACATAATAAAAAGCTTAAAAGATAACTTTGCCGAACGAGAGAAAAATATTCTAGGAGATACAAATAGAAATTTAAAAAATAAAACAATAGAATTCGCAAAAAATATCATAGATCATTTTGAAACAGATGTAAGTACAGATGAGCTGAAAAATAACTTTTATGATAAATTCAAATCTTACAAAGATATCCGAAGCAATTTAAATTTTACAGAAGAGATAAAACAGCTAAATTTTGAAGATATTAAACAGATTTTATTATACCAATTAGAACAAAAACAATTAACTCCAAAAGAAGAAGAAATAAAGCAAGCCATAGCAGAAGCAGACCATGTAATAACTAAAAATATAATGGAAAGTGATAAAGATATTTGCCCATATTGCTTTCAAAAGCTAACAGACGAATATAAAAATGAAATTTTATCAAGCTTAGAAATAATCTTTAATCCGAACATACGAAATCATCAGAGGAATTTGGAAAACAAGAAGCAAGAAATTCAGAATTCACTAAATAGTTTAAAAAATTTGCCAGATATGGATAAACTAGATAAAGATTTATTTGATGCCATAAAAATACAAATTAGTACTTGCCAAACTGAAGTCGCTGAAAAACTAGACCAAAAAAAACAAAATCCATTCATCGCCTTAAATTTAGATGTAAATTTTGATAACTTAGTTGATGAATTAAATCAAAATTTAGAGCAGCTTGAGAAAAAAAGACAAACTTTTATGGCACAAAAAACTAAAGCAAATGAGCTAAAACAAGAGCTTGAAAAACTAAACAACCAAATAGCTTATTGCGAGATAAAAGATGATTTTAATCATTATGAAGAAAAGCTAAAAGCAAAGCAGACTTTAGATAATAACAGAGAGCATAATGATAAACGACTAGAGTGTATAACTAGTAAAATTTCAAAACTAAATGCTCAAAATAAGCAGATAAATATAGCTCAAGATAAGATTAATGAATATCTAAAATATATATTTTTTAAAGAAGGCAGACTTGAACTTGGTGAACCAAACGAGCAAGGACAATATGTCTTAAAATCAAACGGTAATAGAGTAAAAGCCAAAGACATTTCGACTGGAGAACGAAATGCCATTGCATTAAGCTATTTCTTTATCGAGATTTTCTCAGATGAGAATGAAGAAGATTTTTATAAAAAACCAAAATTCATAGTTATAGATGATCCGATTTCTAGCTTTGATTTCGAAAATAAAGTTGGGATAATGTCGTTTTTAAATTACCAAATTCATAAAATTATGACTGGTTGCAATAAAAGCAAGATGATAATTTTAACTCATGATTTGATGAGTGCGTTTGATATACAAAAGATTATTGGCTCACTACCACAAATAAAAATCAACGATAAAAATGAAGTAATTTTTATACAAAGAGAACTAAAAAATCGGAAATTAGTTTATTTTGGTAAAAAATATTCAGAATATAAAACTCTTTTGAATGAAATTTATGATTATGCAAATAACTCTATATCAGAAAATGTAAATATTGGCAATAATATGAGAAAAGTACTAGAAACCTTTGGTACATTTAATTATCAGTGTGGCATAGAAGACATTGCGAGAGATAAGGCAATAGTAGTCAATTTAAGCCTAGAACAACAAGCTTATTTTGAAAATTTAATGTATCGTTTGGTTTTGCACGGTGAAAGTCATGCAGAGGATAAAACAAAAACTCTTGATTTTTTCTCTTGCATTAGCGAAATTGAAAAACAAAAGACTGCAAAAGACATCCTTTCTCTTCTGTACTTACTAAACAAAGCACACCTACAAAAGTATTTACAAAAAGAACAGGTAGAAAAAATAGAGCAGTGGGTTGGAAATTGTAGGATATCAAACAACAGAATAAATTAAAAGTAAAGGATAAAAATGAATAGTAAGGCGTATTTTGGAAAATTTGGCGGGCAGTTCGTGCCTGAGACGGTGATGTTTGCCCTTGATGAGCTAGAAAATGCTTATGAGAGTATCGCAAAGACAAAAGAGTTTAAAGACGAGCTTGATGATCTTTTGAAAAACTACGTTGGCAGGCCTAGTCCGCTCTTTTTTGCAAAGCGCCTGAGCGAGTACTACGGACATGAAATTTACCTAAAAAGAGAGGATCTAAACCACACGGGCGCGCATAAGATAAATAACGCCCTAGCTCAAGCACTGCTTGCTAAAAAAATGGGTAAAAGGAAAATTTTAGCTGAGACTGGAGCTGGTCAGCACGGCGTGGCGACAGCGACTGCAGCGGCACTTTTGGGCTTAGAGTGTGATGTATATATGGGCGCAACAGACGTGGCTAGACAGCAGCTAAATGCCTTTCGCATGCAGCTTCTTGGCGCAAAAGTGGTGAGCGTAGAAGACGGCTTAAAAACGTTAAAAGAGGCGACTACGGCGGCTATTCAAGCGTGGGTAAATGAGATAGAGAGCGCATTTTACGTCATTGGCTCAGCCGTTGGTCCGCACCCATACCCAAAGATCGTGCGTGACTTCCAAAGCATCATCGGCACAGAGGCCAAAGCTCAGCTTGCAGAGTATGGCAAAAAGGCTGACTACGTCATCGCCTGCGTCGGCGGCGGCAGTAATGCCATTGGAATTTTTAGCGCATTTTTGGACGATGAGAGCGTAAATTTGGTAGGTATTGAGGCTGGCGGTATTGGCATAGAGACACCTTATCACGCAGCTACGCTTAGCAAAGGCAAAACCGGCATCATCCACGGCATGAAAACGACCGTGCTGCAAGATGAGTATGGCATGATCTCGCCAGTTCACAGCATCTCAGCAGGCCTAGACTACCCAGGCATAGGCCCAGAGCACGCCCACTTAAACGACATCAAAAGGGTAAAATACGAAGCCGTGACCGACGATGAGTGCATAAATGCCTTGTATTTTTTAAGCAAGATGGAAGGCATCATCCCAGCCATTGAGAGCGCGCACGCACTGGCATATCTAGAAAAGCTTTGCCCAAAACTAGATAAAAAAAGCGTCATCGTCGTAAACGTCTCAGGCAGGGGCGATAAGGACATAAACACAGTTATCGGCTATGAAAAAGGAAAAATTTATGGATAAGATCAAAAGCGCATTTAGCGGCAAAAAGGCAAACATCGGCTACATCGTGGCTGGATATCCAAGCCTAGAAAAAACGAAGGAATTTTTAGAAAATTTAGATGAGAGCACGCTCGATCTAGTCGAGATCGGCATCCCTTACTCTGATCCGCTGGCTGACGGCAAACTCATCGCACAAGCGAGCTTTGAGACGGTGCAAAACGGCGTAAATACGGACGTCGTCTTTGATACACTGGAAAGCTGCAAGGCAAAAGTGACAAAGCCACTTGTTTTTCTGGTTTATTTTAATATCATCTTTGCTTACGGTGTTGATAAATTTCTAAAAAGATCAGTTGAAGCTGGAGTAAGCGGCTTTATCGTACCTGATCTGCCTTGCGAGGAGTGCGAGGAATTTGCTCTAAAATGCAAAGAGCTAAATTTAAGCCTGATACCACTTATTAGTGTCACCTCTGGGGGCAGGGCGGATGGAATTTTAAAATTTGGCTCAGGATTTATTTATGCTCTTGGTGCGATTGGCGTTAGTGGTTCAAGAAGGGCTGATGAAGATAGGATAAAAAATTTGGTCCTAGAGCTTAAGAAAAAGAGCGATCTACCAGTAGCTGTGGGCTTTGGTATAAAAAACAAAGATGATGTTAATGAAGTAAAAAAATATGCTGACGGAGCAATAATAGGTACGCAAATAGTTAAGCTTTGTGCCGAATTTAGCGGTGAAAAGCTAGTAAAAGAGATAGATAAACTCTTTTAAAATGCTTAATAAATTTATAGCTAATTTAGTAAAGCCAAAGTATAATTGAAAATGCATTTCAAGTCTTAAGGAAGAGATATGAGAAAAGTTATAGATGAAGCTACAAGCTATCTTTGCAAGGATACTTTAGGGCTAGATTTAGAGTTTGGTAAGAGTCTAGGCAAAGGATTTTACGGAGCTAGCATACCAGTCTATAAGGGCAAAAGCGAGTATCATTTTTACCTATTTTTTAAAAAAGATACTTTAAAAATTTTCATGAATGCCTTTTTTGGTCACGAAGATGTTGATGGTGGTGATCTAGACGATCTTTGTAAAGAGATAGCAAATCAGATCATTGGCAAAGCTAAAAATTTACTAAACGAAAAAGAGCCAAATGCGTACAAACTAGGAACGCCTGAATTTTTAGGCGAAGTTGAAAATTTTGGCATAAAGCTAAAAGAGAAATTTGTATATAAAATAAAAAATAGAACATTTCAAATAGGCTACGACATACAATGAACGACGAGAGTGCGATAGAGACACTAGAGCAGTTAGGGCTTTTTAAGAGCTATGATGAGCTTATGGATATAAGTGTTGATTTTATAGCTGAGCTAGGAACTACCACGGTTAGTATAAATGAGCTTTTGAAATTTGAAGCTGGCTCAGTCATAGACCTTGAAAAGCCAGCTGGTGAGAGTGTGGAGCTATATATAAATAATAGAATTTTTGGAAAAGGCGAAGTAATGGTTTATGAGAAAAATTTAGCCATCAGGATAAATGAAATTTTGGATTCAAAGTCAGTTATTCAGTACTTCAAAAAAGAACTTTTATGAAATTTATACTATTTTTCTTACTTTTTGCAACTCAAATTTTAGCTTCAAACCTATTAACTTACAATATCTATGAACGTACTGATAGAGTCGATATTATGCTTAGCTTTGATGCACCTTATGAAGGAAATATCTTTCAAAAGCGCGAAAAAGACACAACATCTTTGATATTAAATTCGCTAAATTACGATCAAAGTGCCAGCAAAGATATAAACTCAAAGATTATTCAAGAGCTTGAGATAGAGCCAAAGCAAAACTCGCTTGTCTTAAATTTGCGCTCAAATGATGCTATTATCGTAAATGCTTCAAAGACGACTGATAGTTTTGGGCTCCGCATTCGTGTAACTTTAAAAAATACAAAACCTCAAATACAAAATATGCCTCAAGCTAGTGCAAAAATAGAGAGCCCTAGCACTCCAAAGATAGATGAAGAGCCTATGTTGAATATAGACTCAAGGTATTTTATAGTCTTAAGTGTGCTTATTGCGCTTCTTGTATTTTTATATGTATTTAAAAGATATATTACTTCAAAGAGTAGCGACTTTAGTGGATTTAAAACACCTAGAAATCAGTCTCAAAATGATACAAAATCAATGAACTGGCTACTTAAAAATCAAAATAGTAACGTCAATATAATATATGAAAAGTATCTTGATCGCACTAATAAACTAATGCTATTAAGCTATGAAAATAGACGTTATTTAGTGATAGTTGGTAGCTCAAATGTAATGCTTGATAGCTTTGGTGAAGACAAGATACAAAATGAGCAAGATTTTGCTATATTTTTCGAAGAGAACAAGAAAAAACTAAGCTCATTTTTAGAAGAGCGAAAAAATAGTTTAAGTAACTATAAAGATAAAATGAGCGGAGAATTTTAGTAGTTTTAGCTAAAATTCTCATCCAATTTAAATTTTTATGCGTTAAAGCTAGTTTCAAAATTTATACAAACGAAATAGCAAAAATTTCAGGTTTTGTGATCTTTTTTATCTCTTCTTTTGCCATAGCAAATTCTTTTGCACCTTCTATTTTCAGCGTATGCCCACTAAATTCGAAGTTTAGATTTGGCCTTTCACAGGTTAGATCAAGTGCCTTTGCTAGTGAGAGTATAAAACTTAGCCACCTTATACACTCGGCTTTTGGAAGTAAATTTTTATATCGCTCAAATTCATATATATTTTTCTTTCCGTTTGTGCCAATTACTACTGCAATCAATGCTTTTTGTTCATGCGAAAAGCCATAATTTAAGGCATTTAAGACTATATAGGCTGAGTTTTTATGATCGCCATAAAAGCCAATCTCTTGACCGACATTGTGAAGTTTTGCAGCAACTAAAAGCGCTTCAAGATAGTTATCACTTAGACCGTGAAGCTTTTTTAATACCATAAATATATCTTTTGCATATCTTGTGACCGATTTATTGCATGATAATATAAAACGATCTTGCAAACTTTTGATACTTGGATTAAAATTTTGCGGAAATTTAAGGCTAGGGCGTAAAAAATCTTTTAAGAATACTCCCTCTCTTACGCCAACCCCACTTGTTATAATATTTTTGGCATTTAGAGCTTTGGCGAGGGCCAAAAAGATATGTGCACCCTCTCTAATGGTGTCGTATCTGTCTTTTTTAATAGGAAATTTATTTAGTTCAAGCACGCTAATATTTGCGATACTCTCGATATAGGCTTGCTCGTCGCTAAGCTTATAGCAAAAGCCATGCAGTGATGAGAGCGGATATAAATTCTTGCTCATTATGGCAGATGATATCGCTCTAAGAGAGCCTCCAATAGCGATTATATTTTGGCATTTAAATCGCTCATCTATCTGTTTTGTAACTTGTTCTAAAAATTTTGGCAATTTATTTAAGTTTTTTTTATCAAAAAAAAGCTCTTTTAACCTAACCGTACCAATATCAAGCGAGAGCGTATCTATTATTTTGCCTTTGCTTATTCTGGCAAGTTCAGTTGATCCGCCACCGATATCGATAGTGACGCATTCATCGATGTTATGGAGTAAATTTTTGGCTGCGATTGCACCAAAAGTAGCCTCTTCTTTGCCATCTATGACTTTTAAATTTATACCAAGCTTTTTTCTTAAAAGAGAGATCAAAACATTTGCGTTTGGAGCGTCCCTAAGCGCTGAAGTACCAACGCATAAGACTTTATTGCATTTGTAGCTTTTTATGATATTGGAAAATTCGCTAAAAGCCTTTAGCGCTTTTTCCATTGAGCTTTCGGATATTTCATTGTTTGAGCCATATCCACCTTCGCCTAGACGCACTTTTGTTTTATATTCAGCTAGTATAAAAAACGCTAAGCGCGACGTTCTTTCAAATATCGCCATTCGCATAGAATTTGAGCCAAGGTCGATTACTGCGGTTCTCTTTGCCATTTTTATCCTTTTATATTTAAAACTAGGCTTGCGACTGCACCGCTTCTATCGTTTCTATTTTTAATATCTACTTCGCCACCAAGAGCCTGCGCCGCACCTTTAGCTAGAAACAACCCAAGCCCAGCACCACCTTTGTTGCCGTATCTTTTAAATGGAGCAAACAAATCTTTGCTCTCATCTATGCCTATTCCTTCATCTATTACTTCGATGATAAATTTATTTTTTATAAGCTTAGAGCTAATCTTAATGGTGCTATTTTTTGGTGAAAATTTAATGGCATTTTGAACAAAATTTTGCACAATGTGTGTTAGTAAGCTAGTTTGTATTTTTAGATTTAAAATTTCTGGTTTTAGGTCTAGTTTTATATTCTTTTCATCATTTTTCGCAAGTATCTCATAGTTTTTTGCAAGTTTTTTTAAAAATCCTATGACATCGGTATTTACTGGCTCTTCAAACTGAGCTCCCTCTTGGCGACCGATCTCAAGCACAGAACTTATCATCGCGTTCATGCCGTTTATAGCTTCATTATTTGATTTTAGAGCCTCGATATATTTTTCACTCTCGCGTGGCTTTAAAAGCGTAACTTCATTTTTTGTTTTCATTACAGCCAGCGGTGTTTTTAGCTCATGTGCTACGCCTACAAAAAGTTCTTTTTGATATAAGACAAATGTTTGGATTCGAGAGATTAGCCTATTTATGCTCTGCCCAAGTGGTAAAAACTCATCTGGTAGACTTTTTATATCGATCTCATGAAGAAATTTTTCGTCTAAATTTGTAAGCTTGTGACTCAAAATTTTTATAGGTATTAAAAGCATCCTTGATAAAAATAGTGCATAAAAAAGCACCAAAAGTATCGCTGACACATTTACGATTATAATATCTATAAAAATTTCTTCTACTATATGAGCTTGAAGTGTAGTATCTTTTTCTAGGCTTAAATAACTGCTTTCATCAAGTTTCGTTATTAAAAAGGTTTTACTTTGATCCTTTGATTTTTGCGTTACGATATATGTTTCTTTATCTTGTGGCTCGTCTGTTTTTATCGTTGCTAGAGTTTTATTTGGATTTTCTATCGTAAATGTTTTTGAATTTAAAGGATTGAAATTCTGAGGATTTTTTTTATAAGCTTCGGCTTGATAGTTTAGCTCATTAACTACACTTTGAAAAACGGTAACCCTTATATAGTGATAAAGCATTACCGAAATAACTACAATTAGCATCATAGCACCAGATGCTAATTGTAGTATAAATCTATTCCTTAGGCTTTTTTTGGAAAACAAAATCTATATCCGCGTCTTCTAACAGTTTCAATTGTTGAAATATTTAGTGGTTTGTCCATTTTTTGGCGGATTTGGTTGATAGCGACTTCAATGACGTTTGGAGTTACAAGCTCTGGCTCTTCCCAGATAGCATCAAGTAGTTGCTCTTTAGATACGATCTGATCTGAGTGTCTTGCAAGGTGAGTTAAGACTTCAAAAGGCTTGCCCTTAAGCTCAATATCACGACCCAAATATGTGATTTTTTCCTCATCTGGATTGATGATGAGCTCATCAATTTTTATAATATTTGTGCCGCCAAAGCGTAGTCTAGCTTCAAGTCTAGCTACTAAGATGTCAAAATCAAATGGTTTTTTGATATAGTCATCAGCACCAGCTCTAAGTGCTTTTATTTCGCTTTCTTTGTCATCTTTTGCAGAAAGAACTACAACTGAAGTGCGTGGAGATTTATGTTTGATGATGTTTATAAGATCTATGCCATCGCCATCTTGGAGCATCCAATCAGTCAAAACTAGATCGTAGTTTCTGATGCCTATATAGTACTCGGCATCTTTAAAATTTTCAGAGCTATCAGTTTGATAGCCAAACTCTTGCAAGCCCTCAGCAATCGTCTTATTTAGCGTCACTTCATCTTCAACTATTAAAATACGCATTTTGCTTCCTTAAACTAAAATTTATGGGCGATTGTATCATAAATTAAGCAATATTTCAAGATAGTTTAATAAATTTTTAAAAAATAGTGTTTATTTTTGCTCCAACAACCGCATTTGGTAAAATTTCAGTTTTTAAAATTTCCATTTTAAGGCTAGTTAGTGAGCTAAATTTCTCTTTTAATGCTTTGCTAGTTTCTTCAAGCGACTCTTCAACGCTTTGAAACTGTCTTTCATTATAAAAATTTTTAACAAAGTCAATAATTAAAACATAATCAATAAAACTAGTTGAGCAAATTTCTAGATTTATTTTCACCTCTTGCTTAGCGACTCGCTCAAAATCAAGCATTCCGATGATCGTTTCAAATTTGTAATCTTTAATGATCGTCGTCATCTCGCTTTTCATACGACTTTTTTCTCTTTACCGGATATTAAACGAACGATATTTGGTATATGTTTATAAACCACCAAAAATGCGATGATTAGTATCGGAGCGTGTGTATAGATTTCATCTAACTCCGGATGGATTATAAAGCTTGATGCTATGAGAGCTATCAACGCACAAAGTGAAGCAAGAGAGCTAATTTTTAAAAATTTACCGATCAAAAACCAAACGACAAGAGCGATTATGATCTCAACTGGTAAGAAAAATGCGATCACTCCAGCTCCAGTTGCGACTCCTTTGCCACCTTGAAAGCCTAAGAATATTGAAAAACAATGTCCAGCCACGCTTAAAACCGCCATAGTCCAAAGCACGCTTTGGCTTGCACCAAGAGAAGAGGCGACCATGAGTGGTAAAACGCCCTTTAAAACATCACAAACTATCGTTAAAATGGCTAGTTTCTTGGCTAATTTTGGATCTTTTTGTTTTAAAACTCTTAAAACATTTGTTGCACCGATACTCTTGCTACCTTCATTTTTTATATCAACATGCCCAAAAATTTTTGCAAGAATGAGACCAGATGGAATGCTTCCAAGTAAATAACTAACGGCATAAAGTATTAAATTTTGCATATTTTACCTTTTAAATTTAACAGAAATGATAGTAAAAAAATACTAATTATTTTATAAATCATCTCCACAAAAGTACGACTTTCTCGTCATAGATATCGCTTTTCTTTGGTGAAATTTGCGTTTCGTTTATCGTGATGTTTTTAACATCATTTGCTTCTTTTAACGCATCGCACTCTTGTGCAAATTTCTCTTCAAGTTCGCTTATGGCTAAATTTATATCATTTACGCTTTGCTCGCTAAGTTTTACATCACTTCTTTCTTTTAAGACTCTATTTGCGCTTCTTGCACTCGATGCGATTTTATCCGCATTTTGACGAGATAAAAGTTTGTTACCAAATATCGCTCCCAGTATGCTAGCGCCTATATTTATGGCAGCATCAAGCCCACTTGTGGTCATCTCTTTTTGCTCTTTATCAAGCTTTGCTAGAGCCTTGTTTAGCTTGTCTTGTAAGCTTTTTCGCTCTTTTTCAAATTTTGCTGTGAGTTTTGCGGTTTGTTCTTCTAAAATTTCATTACACCTATCTTGAAGCCTGATATAAAACTGCTCCTTTGTTTCATTGTTTTTTGAATAAATTCCCAATGCCTCAAAGGTGTTAAATTTAAAATTTCTATACAGATACTCTTTAAAATCTTTTTGGATATTGTCAAAATTTTTAGCTTTTAAAATAAAATTTGGCACGGCTGCAAAGCTTGCACCGCTTGGCTCATTTTCGCTTGCATCAACGTGCATGCCTTCGCTAGCCTCATCCCAGTTTGGCTCATTATCATTTTCATTTAGTTCATAAAGATAGCTTACTTCATAAACGCTATCGATGCCTTTTTTGGTGTCATAAATTCTCACCTTCGCACTTGCAAGTAGGTTTGGTGTAAGGGTTTTTGAATTAGTACAAAGTTGCGTAATTTCATTTGAGATTATGGGCTTTATGCTAAATTTCATCTCACTTTTATCTATGCTTTGAGTGCTTAAATTTTCTTTTTGCTTTTTCATCAAATTTGAAATTTGTTCGCGGCTAAGTGGGCCTTTTAGATAGCTAAGTGCCCAGCGCGTGGAGATGACGTTTAAGCCATCTTCGTTTATATTTTTAACTAAGAAATTTCTCTTAGCTAAATTTGATATGAGATTTTCAAGCGAGGCTTTGTCTAAGCTTGAGCCAGAGATACCGCTTAGGCCGTCGATCACGCGGGCTTTATCCTGCGCTGTTTGGAGGCGGCCTATGAACCAAGTGCCGATGTTGCTTAGACCTTTATAGTCAAGATCTACTGGGTTTTGCGTGCTTAATACGCAGCCAAGACCAAATGCACGAGCTTGCTTTAAAAGTGTGAGCATAGGCATTTTTGATGGCGGATTTGCATTTGGCGGAAAAAAGCCAAAAATTTCATCCATATAAAGGATCGCTCTAAGTGAGCTTGTGCCCTCAGTGCCGCGCATCCACGCGATGATCTCGTTTAGTAAAAGGGTGACAAAAAACATCCTCTCGGCGTCATTTAGATGCGAGATTGTAAAGATATTGCACTTTGCTTTGCCGTTTTCGTCAAATAGCATCTTTGAAATTTCAAGTCTAACGCCTTGAGTCCAGCCTTTAAAGCTTGGGCTTGCGATGAGAGCGTTTATCTTCATGGCAAGCTTTAGGCGCTCACTGCTTGGATAGAAGGTATCGACATCAAAAACGCCTATCTTTTTAAAAGGCGGATTTGCGATGAAATTTATGAGCTCTTCGATGCTGACATCTTTTTGCTCCTTAAATTTAGTATCAAATATGGTTGAGATGAGAAGCTGTTCTTTTGAGTTCATGTCCTCGGAATTTATACCTACAAGAGATAATACCGAGGCTGCAAGCGAATTTATATAGTTGCTAAAAATTTCTTCATCAGTGATATTTGGGCAGGCAAAGTCACTAAGTAGCGCTACGCCTATGCCAGCTGAGCTTTTTGGTGTGTAGATGTTAAAGCTAGCGCTCTCTTTTAAAATTTTTACTCGCTCAAGATCTTGAAAGCTCGACTCTATGCCGTTTTTCCAAAACTCGGCTTGAGCAGCGGCAAATTCCTCTACGCTTTGACCTTTATTAGCTGCTTCTGCTTCATCTATGTATGGTAAAAAATCCTCCGGCCTCATCTGCGGAAAAGTGAGAGCTAAATTTGTGATATCGCCTTTTGGATCGATGATGATAGAAGGGATATTATCTATGCAGGCCTCTTCTAAAAGTGTGATACCAAGGCCTGTTTTGCCACTACCTGTCATACCGATGATGGCTGCGTGGGTGGTTAGATCCTTGTTTTTATAAAAAAATGGCTCTTTGTCTTTTAGTCCGATATAAAAAAGTTTTAAATTTTCTTGTATTGTTTTCACTAGCTGCCTTATTCGTATAAATTTATACGTGAGCGAAGCTCATCAAGTGTCTCTTTTATGCGCTTTTGTGTAAAATCTTTTATCGTTTCATCATCATCGATAAGCTTCATGCAGTATCTTATGTAGCCTTTATATGCCAGCTCTGTAACAAGTCTTAGCTTTAAAGTCACATTTTTTACTTTATCTGGTGCGATTAAGATTTCAAAGGTCGCTTCTAGTTCTTCTCCATCCTGAAAATTTGTAGTTTGTGGGCTTAATACGCTTATGCCGCCTTCAGAAACATCATAAAGGCTACCTTCGATCTTATCTTGCTTGCCTTTGATAATAGTTTTGGTGAAACGATTTGGCAAGATACGTTGGAATTTTCTTTTATATGCGTACATCGTTGTATTTCGTAAGAAATTTGAAAGAGTGACACCTTTATTGACTATATTGTAATTAACAATATCAGCACATAATGGCTTTGAGAAAAAGCTATTTGGCAAAATAAAACCTTTGCCGTCTTGCTTCATGGCTAAAATTTGCATCATATCCACGCGAAAAACGACACTATCTTCCTTAACTTCTAAAATTTCAGCCTCATATTTTATATTTAGTCCATCATATAAATTTAAAAGCTCTGGCCTTACCTTGGCTTTTTTCATGCGAGTGAAAGTATTGATCGGATCTTCATAAAAAAATGTTCCGGTTTCAATCATGTCTTTTACATTTGTTTCTTGCTGGTCTTTGGCACCACATAAAATTTCTTTGATTCTTGAAACGGCATTTACGAAATAACCTACGAAGGTGCTATTGTCGCAAGAGTGACTAAAATTTAAAGTCAAATTTAAAAGTAGGAAATTTATTAATTCGTCTCTTGCGTTTGATTTTGGTATTAGATTATTTAAATCATCTTGTAGCTGCGTAGCATTTGGCTTTTGAATAAGCAGTGTATCAAAGATGTTTTCAAGACAAATTTTTACCTGATCGTGCGGTACGATAAATGTTAGCTGTCTACAAAATTTGATACCATCGTCGATAAATTTATCTCTTAATTTAAGTATGCTAACTTCGCAATTTATTACAAGCTCTTGCCTGCCTTTAAAATCCATATAGTCTCCGGAATGTTGTTGATTAAAGCCAAGGCTATGATATAAAAAGTTATATTAAAAAAGTATTTAAATTTATTTGAGGGAGAAATTTCTAGGTAAAGATACCTAGAAATTTCTATTAATTATAGTTTGCCTTCGTTGTGTGAAAGGTAGTCGGCAACACCTTCAGTGCTTGGTTTCATACCAGCATCACCTTTATTCCAACCAGCTGGGCAAACTTCGCCGTGCTCATTTGTAAATAGCATAGTATCAACCATTCTTATCATCTCATCGATATTTCTACCAAGTGGAAGATCGTTTATAACTGCGTGGCGAACAGTACCATCTTTGTCTAGTAAGAATGAACCACGAAGTGCTACGCCAGCATCTTCTAGAAGTACGTCAAATCCGCGAGCGATTGATTTTGTCATGTCAGCTACGATAGGGAAGCGAACTTTGCCAATACCACCTTTGTTTACTGGAGTCTCTTTCCATGCAAAATGTGAAAATTGGTTGTCGCATGAAACTGCGATAACTTCGATACCACGTGACTTGAACTCGTCATATCTTTTGTCAAATGCGATAATTTCGCTTGGGCAAACAAAAGTAAAATCCATTGGATAGAAAAATACGACCGCGCCTTTCTCGCCAATATTTTTATAAAGATTAAAATCATTTACAATTTGATTGTTTCCTAAAACTGCTGCAGCTGTAAAATTAGGTGCTTTTTTTGTTACTAACATTTGTTCTCCTTAATAATAAATTTTATTGATTGCGAAATTATATCTATTCAAAATTAAATTTAGTTTAAATATATTTTAGAAATTTTTGTGTAGTAAATTTAGTATTATTAGTAAAAGCAGAAAATGGATTTTGTTAAAAGTTGTAAAAATTTGAATTTTTAAAAATCTATTGATGAGAGTATTTGAAAGAAATTAGTAAAAGCGTTGCTAAAAATTTAGAAGATTACTTGCTATAATTATTGCAAACCGCTAAAATTCTTTCCGCCAAATTTTAGTATCGCTGATCCCCATGTAAAGCCGCCACCAAATGCATCAAGAAGCAAAACTGAACCATTTTTGATACGGCCGTCTTCATAGGCATCATTCATAGCCATCGGAATTGAAGCTGAGCTTGTATTGCCATATTTAGCAACGGTCAAGACACACTGCTCATCTTTAAAATTTAATCTATTTTTTACCGCATCTATTATTCTTATATTTGCTTGATGAGGTATAAAAAAATCGATATCTTCGCTTTGCATTTTATTTGCGTGCAAAATTTCTATTACACTTTTGCTAAGTGTTTGAACTGCTATTTTAAAAACTTCATTTCCACTCATATGGATAAAATTTAGCCTATTTTTTAGTGTTTCCTCGCTGGCTGGAAATACACTCCCACATCCTGGAGTTATTAAAAGTTCAGCTTGCTTACCATCGCTTGCCGTATGAATATCAATGATCTCATTTTCATTGCCACTACTAATTACAGCTGCACCTGCTCCATCACCAAATAGTATACAAGTGCCTCTATCTGTATAGTCAACAATAGAGCTTAATTTTTCGGCTCCGATAATTAAGACATTCTTTTTAGCACCGCTAATAATGAGAGAATTTGCAAGCTCTAAAAGATAAATAAAACCGGTACAAGCCGCACTTATATCAAATGCTGTAACTCCATAGTTTAAACCCAAATTTGCAGCTATTTTGCAAGCAGTAGAAGGCATACAAAGATGATCTGGAGATATCGTAGCACAGATGATTGCATCGATTTGAGATTTATCAAGTCCTGAGCGTTTTATAGCTAATTCACCAGCCTTTGTGCCAAGGTCACTTGTTGTTTCGTTAGTTGCAATATGCCTTTGTTCGATACCTGTTCGCTTTACTATCCATTCATCACTCGTTTCAACCATTTTTTCAAAGTCAAAATTTGTCAGAATTTTTTCTGGAATGTAAGAAGCGATAGAAATCAGTGAAGCTTTTGGCATATTTTACCTTGCAAAGTGCGAAAGTTCTTCTTCGATAACTTTATTTATATTTGAATTAGCAAATTTTATTGCTTGAAAAATTGCATTTTTTATAGCTTTTGAATTACTTTTGCCGTGACTTATGATAACACAACCATTTACACCAAGAAGTGGTGCACCACCATATTCGTCATAGCTAACCTGTTTTTTAAGTGTCTTAAAAACTTTTCTCATGAGTACAGAGCCAGCTATAGCAAGAGGTGATTTTTTAATTTGTTTTTTGATGATTTTGCCTATTGCATCTGCAACGCCTTCGCTAGTTTTTAAAAGAATATTTCCCATAAAACCATCACAAACCATTACATCAATACTGCCATCAAAAATTTGATTACCTTCTGCATTGCCAACAAAGCTATCAAGCCTAGAAACTAATTTAAATGCTTCTTTGCTAACTTCATTGCCCTTGCTTTCTTCTTCACCATTTGATAAAAGACCAACTTTTGGCTCTTTTCTACCTAAAATTTCTTTTGCATAGGCTTCACCCATTATGGCAAATTGAAACAAATGTTCACTTTTACAATCAACATTTGCACCAACATCTAAAACTAAAGTAGCAGATTCTTTTGAATTTGGCATAAGTGTTGCAATTGCTGGACGAGAAATATTTTTTAGTCTACCAATTCTTAGGGTAGCTAAACTCATAGTTGCACCACTATGGCCGGCAGAAACTACAGCATCAACTTCCTTATTTTTTAAGAGTTCAATTGCTTTGTAGATCGTACTATCTTTTCTCTTAAGTGCATCAGTTGCACCATCTGCCATCGAGATAACTTCGCTAGCTTCTAAAAATTCGATATTTTTTAAATAAGATTGTGGGATGAGTGGTTTGATGACATTGCTATCGCCGACTAATACAGCTTTAAATTCTGTCTCTTTTAGTGCATCAATAACACCAGATATTATAGGATCTGCACCAAAATCACCACCCATAGCATCGATAGCAATGCGAATCATATTTTAATATTCACCTGTAGTTTTGTTTATGCGGTGAGGCATTTTCCAAGAACCATCTTTGTCTTTTACAGGCACTGGAAGTGTAACTTTATAATGTGTTCTACGTTTTGCTGCACGAGAATGACTCACTCTTCGCTTTGGTACTGCCATTTTTACTCTCCTTTATAAATTTTTACATTTTTCACAATAGAAATAATCGCTTTTAAAAGCTTCTAACTCACTCTCAAGGACTTCTTTTAAATCAATATTGCCATCAAAAAATTCCATCGTATCGCTAAGCTCATTTTCGCTATCTTTATAAATACCGTCACTTAAATTTAGCTCTACTTCTTGATCGATAGGCAACATAAATGCTTCACCACATCGATCGCAAACATAATTTATATTCCCTTTTATTTTGCCTTGGCATTTTACCAAAAAAGGGTCTTTTCTTTTTAAAATTCCAATAAAAACTAAATTATCATTTCCTACTAGCTCAAAGCTTATATCTTTGTTTGCTATTTTAGAAAAAGATATAATCAATTTTCTTGACCTAAAGTTAGCAAATTTCTCTTGAAGCAAAGAAGAAATTTATCTCATTCACAGCATTTTCTAGGCTGTCACTTCCGTGAACTGCATTTGCATCAATACTATCGGCAAAATCAGCTCTTATAGTGCCAGGAGCTGCTTCTTTTGGGTTAGTTGCACCCATTAGCTCGCGGTTTTTAGCAACTGCATTTTCACCCTCTAAAACCATAACTACAACTGGTCCGCTTACCATAAAATCAACTAAATCATTGAAAAAAGGTCTATCTTTGTGAACTGCGTAAAACGCTTTTGCATCGCATTTGCTAAGCTTGATTTTCTTTGCAGCTGCGATCCTTAGGCCGTTACTTTCAAATCTATCTATAATTTTTCCAACAACATTTTTCTTAACAGCATCAGGCTTAATGATAGAAAGTGTTCTTTGCATAAATTTTTCCTTAAAACTAGGTTATTTAAATTGAAGTTGGCAATTATATCAAATAAAGCTTAAAAATAAAATAGGCCCAAATTGAGCCTAAAATTTATAAATATAAATTTATTGAATAACTGGAATAGAGCCATTGCGTGCATCAGCACCGATTTGATCGCGAGAAGGTTGTCCTGCTACAACAGTATCCCATACGATACAACCGTCAGTTGGACAGGCGGATGCACAGGCTGGCTCATCGTTGTAGCCTACGCACTCAACGCATTTATTTGAATAAACATAGTATGTATCTGCTCCAGTTGGGTTGTCGCTATCATCAACGATAGCTGAAACTGGGCATTCATCAATACATGAACCACAGCTTATGCATATATCAGTTATTTTTACAGACATTTTTTCTCCTTTGGTTAAAATTTGGCGTAGAATATCAAAAAAAGCTGAAAATGATATAAATAAGCCCTTAAATTTAACTACGATCTTAAATTTTAGAAAAACTACTTTATAAATCTTTTATCACTTTTAGACTAAATTTACAGATTAAAATTTTAAAAAGGTTGTATAAATTTAATGAACGATATTATTGAAATAACTGGCGCAAGAGAACATAATTTAAAAAATATAAATCTCAAAATTCCAAAAAATAAATTAGTAGTTTTTACCGGTCTTAGCGGAAGCGGCAAGAGCACGCTAGCCTTTGATACGCTTTATGCTGAGGGACAAAGAAGATACATGGAGAGCCTTAGTAGCTACGCTAGGCAGTTTCTAGACCGTGTGGGTAAGCCGGATGTCGATAAGATCGAGGGTTTAACGCCTGCTATCGCGATCGATCAAAAGACGACTTCTAAAAACCCTCGCTCAACGGTTGGTACGATTACTGAAATTTATGATTATCTAAGGCTTTTGTACGCAAGAGTCGGCGTTCAGCACTGCCACAAATGTGGCAAACCTATCTCAAAAATGAATGCGAGCGATATCATAAATGAAATTTCAAAACTCCCACTTGGCGCAAAAGTGATCATCTATGCGCCGCTAGTTCGTGAGAAAAAGGGCACATGGGCGGATTTGATCGAAAATTTACGCCAAAAAGGCTTTGTAAGGGCACAGATAGATGGCGTGGTAGTGAGGCTTGATGAGGAGATCGAGCTAGCTAAAACGAAAAAACACACGATAAAGGTCATCGTTGATAGGATCGCCATCGATGAGCAAAATCACGAGCGCCTTGCAAGTGATGTGGAAAAGGCACTAAATGAGAGCTTTGGAGAGGTCGAGGTAGAGATCACAAATGCTGATGAGCTGGGCTTAAAAGAGAGTTTTATACATTACAGCGAGCACATGGCTTGCTTTGACTGCAAAATTTCATTTACGCCGCTTGAGCCGCTAAGCTTTAGCTTTAACTCGCCAAAGGGTGCCTGCGAGCACTGCGACGGACTTGGCATAAGATACAGCCTAGATATGAGCAAGATCATCGACGAGGAAAAGTCGATAGAAAACGGCGCGATCAAGCTACTTTATGGCTACAACATGAGCTATTACTATAAATTTTTACTTGCTTTTTGCGAGCAAAATGGCATCGATATCAAAAAGCCCTATTATGAGCTTAGCGAAGATGAAAAGAGGCTCGTTTTATATGGAAATGTCAAAGAAGTTGAGTTCTTTTGGAAACGAAATAAACTGCTTAGAAAATTTGACGGAGTGGTTAAAATTTCACACGGGCTTTTGAAAGACTACAAGGACTTTGACGAGTATATGAGCGAGAAAATTTGCGACGCTTGTAATGGCCACAGACTAAAGCCTCAAAGTCTAGCGGTTAAGGTCGCTGGTCTTGGACTTGGTGAAATTTTAGATATGAGTATAGAAAACTGCACTGCCTTTTTCTCAAATGAGAAAAATTTTGCCTATCTTAGCGACTATGACAAGGCGATCGCAAAGCCTATCTTAAAAGAGATCAACGAGAGACTTTTCTTTTTGTATGACGTGGGACTTGGCTATTTGTCGCTTGGGCGTGATGCTAGGACGATCAGCGGTGGCGAGGCACAGCGCATCAGGATCGCGAGCCAGATAGGAAGCGGGCTAAGTGGCGTCATGTACGTGCTTGATGAGCCAAGCATCGGCCTACACGAGCGTGATACGCTAAAACTTATAAAAACACTTAGAAATTTGCAAGCCAAAGGCAACTCCGTAATCGTCGTCGAGCATGATAAAAAGACGATAGAAGAGGCTGATTTTATCGTAGATATCGGCCCTGGAGCTGGTAAATTTGGTGGTAATGTGGTCTTTGCAGGCACAGCAAAAGAGCTTTTAGACTCAAACACTCAGACCGCACAATACATAAATGGTAAGAAAAAGATAGACTATCAAAAAAATAGAAAAGCTGAGAAGTGGCTTGAAATTTCAAAGGTAAATATCAACAATATCTCAAATTTAACCGCAAAATTTCCGCTTAGAAATTTAGTTGGCATCACTGGCGTCTCAGGATCTGGCAAGAGCTCACTAGTGCTTCAGACCTTGCTTCCAGAGGCGCAGGAGCAGCTAAACAGAGCCAAAAAAGTAAAAAAGATAGCTGGGGTAAATTTAAGCGGACTTGAGAATTTAGACAAGGTCATTTATCTTGATCAAAGCCCGATAGGTCGTACTCCGCGCTCAAATCCAGCGACTTATACTGGCGTGATGGATGAGATAAGAAATTTGTTCGCACAGACCAAAGAGGCAAAGCTTAGAGGCTATAAAATAGGGCGCTTTAGCTTTAATGTCAAGGGCGGACGCTGCGAGAAATGCCAAGGCGAGGGTGAGATCACGATCGAGATGCACTTTTTGCCTGATATAAACGTGGTTTGTGATGTTTGCAATGGCGCTAGATACAACGCTCAAACCTTGGAAATTTTATACAAAGGCAAAAATATCTCCGAGGTGCTAAATATGAGCATCGATGAGGCGGTTGAGTTTTTCAAGGCTGTGCCAAAGATCGCTTCAAAGCTTACGACACTGCAAGACGTGGGGCTTGGCTACATCACGCTTGGACAAAATGCAGTTACGCTTAGTGGTGGCGAGGCGCAACGTGTGAAACTGGCAAAAGAGCTTAGCAGAAGCGACACTGGAAATACACTTTATATTCTTGATGAGCCAACGACTGGGCTTCATTTTGCTGATGTTGATAGGTTGGTAAAGGTGCTAAATCACCTAGTTGATCTTGGAAATTCAGTCTTTGTTATCGAGCATAATATAGATGTTATTAAAAACTGCGACTATATCGTAGACATGGGGCCAGAAGGTGGTGCAAAGGGCGGTAAAGTGATAGCGTGCGGCAACGTAAAAGAAGTAGCTAAAAACTATAAAAAAACTGGTAGCTACACTGGAGAATTTCTAGCACAAGAGCTTGAGGAAACGAAGAAAAAATAAAAAATTTGACTCAACCGTTTCTTTATAAAATTTAAAACGGTTGAGGTGTATCGGAGCGTTAGCTAATTTTTAAGGTCGATTTTTCATCTATCGCACTTAAAGCTAGAGCCCAAAATAGTAGCATTAAAAGTGCATTTTCATGGTGAAATGTTGTATTTGCGAGTGAAATTATATTATTAGCCATGAGCATTAAAAGTGCAAGAAAAACTATGCTATTTTGTCTAAAATTTTTAATGAATTTTATAAAGAGTAATAGTTGAAATACCAAATATGCAAGCAAGGCAACGATGCCCTTTTCTGTTAAAAATGTTAAAAAGGTATTGTGTGCGTGACTAACATGAACTTCAACATTGCCTGGAAAATATTTTGTTATATCAATTATCTTAAACTCTCCAGAACCTATCCCAAATAAAGGGTGTTCTAACCACGTATAAAATGCGCTAGCAAAGATCGGATATCTAGTCTCTGATCCAGTAACCCCCTTTGTTAGTTGACTATACAATCTATCATCTTGAGTGATATTTGTTGATATATACATATAAGAAATAGCTATTACACCAAATAAAATTATCAAGCCTAGTAAAAATTTTATTTTTATCTGTTTATTTAAAATTTCAAAAAGCAAGTAAGTAAAAATAATGATTGGCAAAAGATACATTGCAGCTCTAGAGCCAGCTATCATTATACCAAGGACGCAAATTCCGGCAACACTTATGCCTATATACTTTTCAAAAATTTCTTTGCTATTTATCGAAACTAATGCTACACAAAAAACTAGTAGCATAAAAATAGCGCTATGATTTACGTGTCCTATTGATTTAAGCTCAAAAAGCGCTAAAGGATCATTTGAAGTGAATTTTTCTACACAAGCAGGGATAAATGCGGCAATAAAACCAGCAAATAAGGCAAAAAATAAAAATTTAAAATTTATTTTTTCTATGCCAACACTTCTGGCTACAAAGAAAAATAGCATACACCTTAGCGGATCAAGCGCTCTTGATGCAGAAATTCCATTTACAAGGCAACTTATAAAAGTAGCCAAAACAAAGATAAAAAGCGAGATATTTATGAGATCAAATTTAAATTTCATTTTTTCTTTGACGCAAATATAAATTCCAGCCAAGACAAAAAGTGTAAGTGAAATTTGCTTTAAGCCCTCAGTTACTGGTAGCGTAAATAAGACAATAACTAAAAAAAGATTGTAGAGCTTAGAGACGATGTCGTTTTTCATGCAGATCCTTTAAATTTTAAGTGGGCATTTTATCATTGCTGAACTAAAAATAATATACAATTAAACAAAAATTAAAAGGAAGTATCGTGCCTGGTGTGAAAATAAGCTTTGTAGTGCCTGTTTTTAACAAAAAAGAGCACATTAGGGATTGTTTAAATTCGCTTATATCTCAAGACATGGATGATATTGAGATTATAGTTATTAATGATGGAAGTACTGACAATACGCTAGAAATATTAGAAGAATATAAAGATAAAATAATATTAAAAACAAAGAGCAATGCCGGTGTTAGTGCTGCTAGAAATGACGGTATATTACTAGCTAGTGGGAAATATACTATCTGCGTAGATGCTGATGACTATGTGGAAAAAGATTATGCTTCATGCGTTTATGATATCGCAGAAAAATTTGATGCCGACATAGTGATAACAGATATGTGTAAGGTCTATGGTCATAAAAAGCTCCTTTTTAAGGATTTTGAGACAAAAGAGGATGGCGCAATCGATAAAAACGAGTATCTAAAAAGGCTTTTAGCCTCAAGGCACAACAAAGTCTTGCATAATGCGGCAAACAAGGCGATTAGGACTAAAATTTTAAAAGAAAATTTATTTCCAGTTGGGATCACGCAAGCTGAAGATTTTCACGCTATAGTGAGAAATGTTATCGCTTCAAAAACTCTTGTAAAGTTAAATAAGGCATTTTATTATTATAAGATCGGAGACAACAACACTGCTGGTTTTGAAAAGCTAAAAGCTGTGATGGATCATAAATTTGTTTATGACGATATAATCTCAATTTTAAAAAACAAAAATTTAGCTCTTGAAATGGTGCCTGATCTAGAATTTAGAAAGATAAAAAGCGTCTATATGCCAGCTATTTCGGCGAGACCAAATCTAAAAAATAGTAGCTATGTAAAGGCGCTTGATCTTTTTTATGCAGATATTGATAGCATCATAAACTCATCTGGTTTTTTAAAGCTTAGACTAAAACAAAGAATTTTGCTTAAAGTGCTAAAAAATGTAAAATCGTACGAAAATGTATCAAAAATTTTAAAAATCTTTAATACAATAAATGGCTTTTTGTCAAATAAAAAAATGAAAGAATTTAAAGAGTAGAAAATGATAAATATACTTGAGCTTGAAAGCTCTCTTGGATTTGGTGGACAGGAACACCGCACTCAGCGTGTAATAAATGGACTAGATAATAGCAAATTTAAGGTTTTTTATGGGCTAAATCCTGGCTCAAAAAGCTTTGAGAAACATATCGAGTGCGAATTCGTTGAGTTTAATCTCAAAAAGTCTTTTAATATCTTTGAAATTTTAAAAATTTGCAAATTTGTAAAGCAAAATAATATAAAAATCATCTCAACTCACTCAGGTAAAGATGGCACCATTGGAGCGATTGTGGGCAAAATTTGTGGCGTTAGCGTGGTTCGTACTAGGCATTTACAGCTGCCTATAACATCGTCCTTACCTTATAACCTAAGCACAAAAGTGGTCGGCGTTTGTGACTCAGTTTGCGCTGATCTTATCAAAAGAGGCGTCAAAAAAGAGAAGGTGTTAAAAATCTACACTGGCATCGATACGCAAAAATATACGCCAGAATTTAAGATAAATATGAAAAAAGAATTTGGCTTAAATGACGACGTAGTTGGAATTTGCATCGTTGCAGTGTTAAGAGCTGCTAAAAATCATAAGCTATTAATCGATGCATTTAGCGAGTTAAATTTAGAAAAGTCAGCCCTTTTTATCGTAGGTGATGGCCCGCAAAATAAAAATTTACACGAATATATAAAAGATAAAAAAAATATCTTTATGCTTGGCAACAGAACCGATGTGAGCAATTTTTTAGGCTCTCTTGATATCTGCGTGCTACCTTCAGACATGGAGGCTATCGGTGGAGCGTTGCTTGAAGCATCTTCGTGCAAGCTAGCTACCATCGGAAGCGACGTGGGAGGTCTTGGCGAGGCAGTAAGCGACGGAAAGAGTGGATTTTTATTTCAAAATGGCGATAAAGAGGGGCTAAAAAAGGTGCTTGAAAGGCTCATTTTGGATGAAAATTTAAGAAAACAGATGGGTGAGTTTGGCAGAGAGTACGTAAAAGAGGTATTTAGTATCGAAAAAATGATAGAGAACACACAAAATTTATATATGGAGCTTGTAAAATGAGCGTAACAGTTTTAATGTATCATCATGTGCTTGAAAAGAGTGGGTTTATTGCAAGTAGCGTAGATGAGTTTAGAGATCAGATGAAATTTTTAGCTCAAAATGGCTACAAATCGCTAAGTTCGGCTGAGTTTGTGGCATATAAAAAAGGTGAGCTTAGTGTGCCAAAAAAGAGTGTCTTTATCACATTTGATGATGGCTGGAAGGACAATTTTGTTTACGCATATCCTATTATCAAGGAATTTAATCTTAAAGCGACTATTTTTCTAGTTGCTGGCTGGATAGAGCAGGCGAGTAGAAAAAGCGGCAAGTTTATAGAGCTGAATCATAACGAATACAAAAATGCTGCACCAACTAGACCTGAAGATGTCTTTTTAAACTACGAGGAAATAGCAAAGATGAAAGAGTACTTTGACTTTCACTCGCATACTTATACGCATTTTGATGATTATTTTGGTATTTGTGAAATGAAAGAAAATTTTACAAAGTGCAAAGAATTTATGTATAAAAATTTTGGCTTTGATGACAAGCTACTTTGCTGGCCAAGAGGTAAATTTAATGATGAGCTAAAAAATGTGGCAAAAAGCGTTGGCTATGAGGTTTTTTTTACAACAAAGCGTGGGATAAATAAACCTGATGGTGTGCTTGATGACATAAGGCGCATAGCGGTAAAAAAAGATGCAAGCTGGCTAAAAAAGACACTATTTATCTATCAAAATGACTTTTTAGGCTCACTATATTCAACACTAAAATCTTAAGAGAAATTTTACTTTGTAAAAATTCTCTCATTTTTAGCTATATGTTTTTCATAAAATCTTGAAATTTTGTATGAGAAATTTTTATTAGATTTTTTAAAAAGAGAATTTATCTTCTCTTTTTGCTTTCTTTGGATTTCTAGGCTAGAGCCATTTAGCTCCTCTGGATGAGAAAAGATGTTGCTAAAATACATTTTTAGATCAGTGTTTTTTAGGATCGCTTCCCATTTATCGGCTCCGTAAAGACCATCTTTGTAAAAATCAAGCAGAGCTTTTGCACTCTTTCTTGTTAGAATGTAAGCAGCCGTTCTATATATACTAGCGTATGAGTATGGTGAGATAAGATATAAATTTTCTTTTATTTTTTTGCCAAAAGCACGAAATCTACTATTTAATCCATCTTGCACACCGCATATCAAAATGCTATCACTACTTATATCTTTGCATAGCAAAAAGGCTTCATTTATTAATTCGTCATTTCCAATAACATCATCCTCTAATATTAAAGTAAATTCCGCGTCGCCTTGTAAAAAATCCTCATAAGCTTTTATGTGTGACATTGTGCATGCTAGCTCACCTGGTGTCGCAATTAATGTCGGTATCTTAAATTTATAATCTTCATTGCAAGATTTTAATAAGCAATCTATCATGGCGCTGTAAAACTCATTGACACTAAAATTTTTAGCATCAACCGCATCTATTATTTTAAATTCATCATATCTGTTAAATTGTCTTTGTAAATTTTGCCTTCGCTCTTCATCTCTTTTTAATGATATTACATAGATGGGATTATTCATTTTTTGCTCCAACTTTTGAGTCAAATTCTAACTTGACTTTATATGCAAGGCCTGCTAGATCAAGCTCTTTTTTGTTTATATGCTTTTGGGTGTTGATTAAATCGTCACTAGAATTTCTTTTATAAATTCCAGCGATTCGAGCTTCTTCATCAGCGTTTAAAATACAAAGAATGTCACATTTACTTATACGTAAAAGTGGGTTTGCGCTTACGTATATTACGACTTTTACGAATGGCATGATAAATTTAAAAAATGGTCTTAACTCATCTTGATGATCGCTTTTGATTTTTATCTTTGGACGAGCTATAAATAAATTTAGACTCATTACATCATCATCGATTACAGCGATTTGATAAGGCTTAAAGTTTTTAAATCCATTTTTTCTAATTTGTTTTGCAAGTGTACTTTTGCCACTACCGTGAAGCCCAGTAAGAGCGATTAAGACTCGTTTTTTATCTTTTAAAATTTCTTTACAAGCCTCGTTTAATGCTCCAAGCATTATTTATAGCCTCTATTTCTAAAATTTGAATATAAATTTCCTAGCACCGGCGTAGAATAGATAAAAAGCTTCTTTTTAACCCTAAAAATGTAGTCATTTTCACTTTTTGCATTGTTTGAGATATCAATACGTCTTATCTTAAATTTATCATCTCCTACGCAAAATCCGCCATCTATCACACTAAAAGCAAAGTCATAATACTCTCTTACAACTTTTAGTGAAAGCTCGTTAAAGTGCCCTTTTGGAAAGCAAAAGCCAAATTCTTGTTTTTCGGGAAATAGCTCTTTTATCTTAGCCAGCGAGCTAGAAAATTCCTCTCTTAATTTTTCTTCATCATTGCTTTTACAAGAAAAGTGGCTCGCTGTATGGCTATCAAACTCAAAAAGGCCACTCTCTTGCATCTGCCTGATCTCGTCTAAATTTAAAAAATACTCCGCGTCTTTATCATAATCGATCTCTTTATGTTTTTTAAATGCAAAGTCGTAATCTTGCCTTTTAAAATCCTTGATCTTATCTGTTATCAAAAAGCACACAGCTGGAATTTTTAGCTCTTTTAGGGTAGGAAATGCAAATTTATAATTATCAAAATACCCATCATCAAAAGTTAGTAAAATGCTCTTTCTTGAGGCTTTTACTCGGCCACTAGCTATATCTTTAAACTGAGCATAGTTTATAAATTTATAGCCCTCATCTAACGCCATAAGAAGCGCTTTTTTAAATAGCTCTGGCTTAATGGCAAAGTCGTTTTCATTGTTATTGCAGTGATGCATCGTTAGCACGCAAACTGGGTAGTTCATTTTTGCTCCAGTAAATTTTTAATAGCTTCTTTTAGCGCCTTATGGCTAAAGTTCTCATCCACAAATTTAAAGGCATTTTGTGAGTAAATTTTGGCTTTTTCAGGCTCATTTATCAGCTCCAAAATGCACTCTTTTAGCGAAATTTCATCTAAATTTCTAGCACAAAGCCCACGCTCTTTGTTTTTAACTAGTACATTCATCGGTGCGTTATCGTAGACTACGACTGGCACTTTTGAGCTCATTGCCTCAAGTAGGACTGTACCAAGCCCCTCAGAGTGCGAAGCAAAGACGTAAATATCAAAGCCTTTTATGATATTTGCCGCGTCATTTCTAAAGCCAGTGAAGATGATCCTGTCTTTTTCATCAAACATAGAGGCGATCTGCTCTTTTGTGCCGTCGCTAATGTTGCCAGAAAAAACAATAGTCGCATCCTTTGACTTTAAAATCTCTTTTGCAGCACTTGCAAAGTCAAAGACGCCTTTCTTGCGGTAAAGCGAGGTAAAAGAGCCGATAACTAGCTCGTCTTTGGCGATATGAAACTCATCTCTAAAAGTGCTTTTTGTGCTATCGATCTTTTCAACATCAACCGTGCTTGGCATAAAAAAGAGCTTATCTTTGCTAACTCCGATGCTTAACAGGTACTCTTTGACACTATCTGAGATGTATAAAATTTTATCAAATAGCTTTTTGTGCATGAGTTTTGAAAGAAAGCCTTTTATAGGAAAAAGATTATGCCTTTCCTTGTAAAATTTAACGCCTTTGCTTCTGTAAAATAGTCCAGCAATTGCCCCAATCCAGCTATCAGTCGAGCCATGTGTGATTACGATATCTATCTTGTTTGAGCTTATCGTTTCGCAAAGTGCTGGTACGCTTTTATGAAAATTTTTCTTATTCATCTCTTGTGCTATAACACTAAAGCCTTCTTTTTTTGCAATGCTTTCTATCTGAGAATTTGGGTTGCAAAAAAGTATGACATTATGACCCATCTCGCGCATAAAACGCATCTCGTTTAGCGTCTTATTTTGCTCGCCACCCCAGTTAAAAAGTGTCTGCGTGTGAAGAATATTCATCTGCCTATCCTAAAATTTCTTTTATTTTGGCTTTTATCTTTGGCATTTCGTCGCTAAAATCCATCAAGGTCTTTTCTATGCCATGCTTTGCTATACCTTCCTTGTCGCAAGGTACGAAGTCCCAGTCTTTTTGATAGACGATGTGCTTGCCCATGCTTTGGATGCCATTTTGCGCTGTGTAACCATTTTCCATGAGTGAGTTATCCCAAGGCCCCCACTCAAAAGCATTGCTTGGACCAAAAAAAGCGATCACTGGCACGTCGTTTGCTGCGGCTATGTGCATGATGGCGGTATCAACACCAATAAAAAGGCTTGAGCGCTTTGATAGGGCGATCGTTTGTTTCAAATTTAGCTTACCGCCTAAATTTATAGGCTCACTCTTACAAATTTTTAGCACGCTTGCTAGCTTTTCTAGCTCATTTTCTTTGTTATCGCTTGTTAGCACGACCTTTACATCAAGCTCATTTTCGCAGTAGTCAATGAGCTCTGCCATGCTCTCGTCATTTGCACATTTAAACATCCAGCGGCTTGTTAGATGCATATGAATAAAGCATTTTGGTAAATTTAGATGCTCCACGCTCTCGTCTGAAAATACGCTCACTTTTTTGCTAACCGGTTCAAACCCCAAAGCTCTTAAAGCGTTTAGATTATGATCGATCGTATGTGAAAAATTTTCATAGTATTTCGCTTTGACGTTTAGAAGTTTATTTATTGATTGATTTTTGCCAAGAAAGCCTACTATTTTTTTGATCTTTGCGTATTTTGAGATGATGATGCCGCGATCCCCCGTGGTTGTTTGTACGGCCATATCGTATTTTTCTTTTTTAATGGCTTTTATAAATTTTATCTCGGTAATTAGTTTTTTAAAAAAGCCAGAATTTGCACTTTGTCTATCGTAAATGTGGATTTTTTTTATGTAAGGATTTCCTTCGATCATCGCTTCTGTACCTTTGTTTAGAGCAAAGTCGATGGTTGCATCTGGGTAGTAGTGGTGCAAATTTTCAATGAGCGGTGTAGTCAAAAGCACGTCGCCGATGTTTCTAAATTTAATCACAAGTATTTTCATTTTATATATTTCCAAAATGTGTACTGGGCGTAAAGTCTAGCGATAATGTAGCCAGCAAAGCCCTCTTTAAAGCCGCCTTTTAGCACGTAAAGCTTAAAAAATGTCCAAGCCGGGCTTGTAAGCGCCTTTAGCAAATTTCTTTTTGCGCCCATGCTTGAGTAGCGATTTTGCTTGGCGATAAACTGCTCTATGCTCTCATACGCGTAGTGCAAGAAGTGATTTTTAAGCGCGCCAAGCCTTTGTGAGCCGTCATTTAAAACGACCTTTTCATGCACGGCTCTACCATCAAATTTGGCAAAATTTTTATTAAAAAGCCTCACCGTGTAGTCTGGATATAGCCCCATGTTTTTTATCGCTTTGCCAAAGAAAAAATTTAGCCTAGCAACGTTGTAAGCCATAAATTTAGGCTCTTTTAGCGTGCTAATGATCTCATTTTTAAGCTCGTCTGTAATCACCTCGTCGCTATCAAGCACAAAGACCCACTCATTTTTGGCTAGATCCACGCCCTTTTGCTTTTGCGCGCCAAATCCAAGCCAAGCTTGCTCGTGAAATTTCACATTGATAAAGCCATCACAAATTTGCCTTGTGCTGTCTCGTGAGCCGCTATCAACCACGATGATCTCATCAGCAAATTTAGCGCTCTCTAGCACCTCTTTTAGGTACTTTTCGCTATTAAAAGTCAAAATGACAACGCTTAGCATTTATACTCATTTTCGTAAAATCTCTTAAACCTTTGGTGAAACCAAAAGTATTCTTCAGGCCTTGCTCTAACCATCTCTTCGCACGCGCTGCACTGCATTTGCGTTACTTTTTGCACCGCTTCTTCTTTGTCAAATTTATTTATATCAATGGCTGGTGAAAAACAAATTTCGCTTATGTTTTCATCTTTTTGATAGATAAATGCATTAATTATTAGTGCGTTTGTTTTTTGAGCTAGCACGCTCGCAGCTGGCGTGTGAAGCACATCTTTGTCAAAAAATTTCACCTTTATGCCATCTTTTGGAGCGGTATTTTGATCGACTAAAATTCCCACTATTCGCCTAGCTTTTAGCGCTTTTAAGATATCTTTTGCGCCGCCATCTTTGTTGATGAGCTCCACGTCAAACTGCGCTCTATTTGCCTTTAAAATTTTATCCATACTTTTACTATCAAGCTTTCTGCCAAGTACTGAGACTGCACCAAAACGAGCAGCCATTGCTAAGCTAAAAAGCTCCCACTGCCCAAAATGCGCGGTCGTCACGATAATCGGACGATCAAGCTTAAGCGCTTCAAGCAGATTATGCTCGTTTTTAAAGCTAACTTTTTCAAGCACTTTTTGCTTCGTCGTGTTTTGATTTAGGATAAAATTTATGCCAAGGTATTTTGCGAAGTTGTAGTAGCATTTTTTAGCGATCTCAAGCTTCTTTTCCTTGGTTTTTGACTCACCAAAAGCAAGGTTTAAATTTGTCATAACGACGTGAAGTCGCTTTTTATTAAGCTTCATATACGAAAAAGCTAAAAATTTAGCAAGCAAATCTCTAAGTGAGCTAGGCAGTAAAAATATAAAAATTTTTAAAGTATAAAAGCCAGCCAGATAGAGCTTATCCATTTAGTAGCCTTTTTGCAAAATTTGCAACCGTTTCTGGGAAAATTTCTCTAATGCAAAAGTCGTTTTTATCGATACTTCTCGCGTCTATTTGCTTACCCATATCTATAACTAAATTTTTATCCGTGATGTAAGCATTTCTGTGGCTTGGACGGTTGCCAAAAAGCGTTATAGAAGGCCTATTTACAGCCCAAGCAAGGTGCGTTAGGCCACTATCGTTGCCAATTACTAAATCACAGCTTGCAATGAAGCTTATCATCTCTTTTATGCTTAGTTTTTCGAGCAGCTTTGCCGAAGTGCCTGAGATGATCGCCTCAGCCCTTACTTTCTCGCTCTCACTTCCGTAACAAAGGTAAATTTCACAACCCCCAAGCAGCCTAATCACATCTTTAAATTTGTCATAAATTTTGCTCTCTTCGCTTGCAAATGCGGCGATTAAAACGCGTTTTTTACCACTTTCATTTTTATAAATTTCACTTGTTTCAAAGCAGGGCAATTTTTTTAAAATTTCATCTCTGTCAAAGCTAAAATTTAGAGCGTATCTAACAAGGCTTAAATTTCTAACTATGATATTTTCATTGTAGTCGATCTTAAATTTATGTCTATAAAGCCTAGCTGCGATCTTTTCTTTGACACTCTCTCTGCTAAAGCCATAAGTTTGCTTGCCTATTATTTTTGCGACGACGGCTGATTTAAAAAGTCCTTGCAGATCGATCACTTTGTCAAATTTACCAAGCGTTTTTAGTATCTTGTAGCTTTGTTTAAAGCTTTGTTTAAGCGGCAAAACGACTAGCTCGTCGATAAGCGGATGATCTTTTAAAAGGCTTGCAAAACGAGCATCAACTAGCCACGTGATATGGGCATTTGAATAGTGCTTTTTGATAAACTGAAGCACAATAGCTGCGTGCACGATATCCCCAAGAGCGGAGAGTTTGACGATGGCTATTTTTAGTTGATTTTTGTTTTGCATTGATCACTTTAGATATAAATTTTTGGTATGATTTTAAAAAAAAATGCTTAAAAAAGGGCTAAAATGGCGAAAAGTTACATCTGCGTCTTTGACTGCGAGACGATACCTGATGCAAATTTGATAAGAAAAATTTACGGCATTGACGGAAGCGACGAAGATGTGAGCGTGCAGGCGATGGCATTGCAAGAAGAGGCCAGTGGGAGTGAGTTTTTGCCTGTGATGTTTCATAGGGTCGTGGCGATCTCTGCAGTAATGGCCGATGAATACGGCAAATTTTTAAAAGTTAGCACAATGGAGGGCAAGGATGAGCGCGAGATCATTGCTAAATTTTTAAAATTTATCAATGATTATAACCCAAGGCTTGTTAGCTTTAACGGCCGTGGCTTTGACCTGCCGATGTTAATGGTGCGTGCGATGCGCTACAACCTAAATGCAGCAGCGTATTACGAGAGCGAAAACAAAGAGCTAAACAAAAACAAGTGGGAAAATTATAGGGCAAGGTATTCGCCTAAATTTCACCTTGACCTGCTTGATTTTATAAGCGATTTTGGAAGCGTGAGAGGACTAAAGCTCGACACTCTTTGCGCTAGCTTAAATTTACCTGGCAAGTACGACGTGCACGGCGATCAGGTGCTTGAGCTTTACTACGCAGGCGAGCTTGATAAGATCAACGAATACTGCGAAAGCGACGTACTTAATACCTACTGGCTCTTTTTAAAATTTGAGCTTTTACAAGCAAATATCTTGCAAGATGACTATATAAATCACCTAAATATGATGAGTGAATTTCTAGCCAAAAACTGCGCTCACAGAGGATATACTGAGGTCTTTTGCACTGCGATAAGCGACGAGCTAGCTAGACTTAATGGCAAGCTTGATTACGAGATAAAGATCCAAAAAGAAGATGATGAAGAATTTGATGATTTTAGCGATCTTGATGGTATGAAAGATACGCCAGAGCAGCTAAATGAGCGTTTGGCAAGACAAGGGCTTGATGGGCTTTTAAAAAAAGCTAGTGAGGTTGCGTCAGCTGCCAAAAAAGACAAGAGTTTTTCTGAAGAGAAACTACCTGAAATAAATTTGGACGAAGAGTAGAAATTCCACGCTTTTAGGCCGTAAAATATCTTTTGCTTCTCTATGGAATTGATATCCTGAACTTGCGGAATATCACGGGTACTCAAACCCAAATTCATACTCTTTTAAAACTCCATTAGAAAAGATGAATTTCTCGTAGTAGAATGGCATATCAAATTCTTGTAAGAGTTTGCTCTCATTTTGCTCAGTGATGTAGGTGACGATAGAGGTGGCATTTTCTTCTTGCAGATCGTTTGGCTTACCTAGCTTCTTTAAAATTTGGTCTTGTTTGTCGCCAAGTTTGATACCAGAATTTGTAGTGAAATCTTTTATTTTGCTGGAATTTATATAATCTTTAGTCAAATTTTTATCAAAAAATTTGACATTTATCCTTTGGACCTCACCGCTACCACCACAACAAAAATCGAGTGTCATTATCTGTGTTCTTGATAAATTTATGAAGCTTGCCTTTTCGCCGTCTAAGAAATATTTGATTTTTTTAGATGGTAAATTACTTGTAGGTAAAATTTTACCTACTTTGATTTTGTCTATGCTTGTTGTGCACGGCAAATTTTCACTGGCTGTTAAATCTAGAAAACCTAAAATTAGAGATAGTATTAAAAAGTGTTTCATTGCAATTTTATTCATCTTTATTAAAGTCGCTCCAGCCGTTGCCAAGATATTTTGGGTTCGGACTAAATTCTCCAGCCCCTATGTCAAGATCGCCGCTATTTGGTATCCTGTAATGACTCCATGCGCATGGTTTTGTTTGTACCTTGCCCACCTCGCACTCTCCACAAAATAAATTATTTGCGTACAAATCCTCATCTTCTGATATATCGTCGTATAGCAATTTTTTATCGTTGCCAATGTACCATCTTGTTAGCATGCAGCCTTTAGCTTGAAATTTCTCTGTTTCACCTTTTAGAGAATAGGTCGCTAAGGCTATGCCTTGGGCATTTATTTTGCCTTTCATAAAATCATCAACACCGTAGTTAAAATTTATATATTTTTTTATTTCAGATATTTGAATTTCGCCGTTAAATGGGCGAGCTTCTCCGGTTATTTTATAGTTGCCAGATACTATATATTTTGACCTTGATATCTTTTTAATGCTATCAAAATTTATATGTAGTCTGTGATAATCAGCTCCGATATAACCCAAAAATTTTATACGCTTGTCAGCTAAAATGTTAGAAAAATCAAAATCGTCAAATTTGTCTTGTTTGGCAAAATGTGCTTTATTATCTAAAAAGCCATTAAAACACTTCTCGGTGGTTTGCTCTGCGAAAAGAGAAGGCGACATAAATACCATTATTCATAAAAGAATTATTTTATTTATAATCTTCATATTTTTCCTCAATCACAACTTTTACGTTATCTATTCCATTACTCTCGATATATTCTATAAGCTGATAGAATTTGTTTATACTGCCAGAAACACCTGTAACGTATCTTTTTCTATATTATTTCGTTAACAACGACATCACTCCCTAGCAGCAAACATCCTTCAGAGTGATCTCCTTTACTACCAACATGTATTAATATGGCTCTACTTTTAGGAACATCATTATTATATAATTTTGGAAATCCATTTTCTAAAAAATTTCCACGCTTATTTTTGGAGTACTTGTCTTTTGAATATTTTGTAGAAACATGCCATACTAGATTATATTTTTCTGTAGGTATTCTTTTGTCTTGATCAGACTGTTTTGTGCTTTCGCCATATGGTTCTAATATATAGCCTGTTAAATCACTATCGCTAATTTTAAATTCACTTATTGTAGAGCTAGATGAGTGGCTGGATGCTTTATATTCCCACTTTATAGTAATATAAATTATATTATCATTTATGGCGCAACCCCCAACCCCCCCCTCATCTCCATCTTCCCACATACCTTTATCTACTCTAGTTAAACTCTTTGATTCATTAAAAGAGCTAATAAATTTATACATATTTTTTTGCTTAGCTTCTCATCTTCATATATATTTACATCCTACGCTTGATCTATATTTTTATTTATCAAGACATCATCATGTCTTAGATTGGTTTTAAATATCTTTTCTTTACAAGAAGTAGACACACTACTCCTCTTTTCTATTCTCAGGCAAAATCAAATGACCATTTTTATCTATTAGGGAGTATTGAACCAATACTATGTAAATTAGATCATGTATTTTGTATCTATCATAATCACCAGTATAGTTATCATATTTTCTTAAAAACTCAGCATAAGGCTTATCGTCTGTCTTTTTAATACCATTTAGCTCTACTTCTGAATAAAGTATCGGCACATAATTTTAAAGTATCTTCAAAGACCTCTTTAAATTTCTCATAGTCTTCACCATAAATTCTACCAAAGAGCTCTTTATCGCTCTTATAAAACATCAGCGCCAGTTTTACTGTGTAGTTTCTATAATAAGATCTAGTACAATGAATAGAATTGCCAACGCTATAATTATATCTATCTAGTACTTGAAAATATTTAAAATACCCATCTATACACTCTTTTTGAGTTTTAGCTATCCTCTCTCTAGCTATCTTTTGAGCTTTATCTTTTAGTTTAGGATTTTCTTTTATGATTAGATTGTAAAGATCAGCAAAATAGTTATCTCTAAAGGCAATAAATTTTGACTGACAAACAAAGTCTTCTAAAGAATACTCTTTAAATTTATATTTGCCTTTAGCATTAGAACATTTAAAGCTAGGGGATATCTTAGTGCCATAGTTGTTAAAAGAATAGTCATCTCCGGTAAAAAAATATTATCAACCTGCTCTAATTGTTCAATAGCCTTTTCACTAGCCTTACCTGGTATCATAGGCTCAAAAGCATATAAATTTAAGACTATCATCAAGCTTATTAATAGTATAGATTTAGGTTTCATCTTCTATTCTTTTATCAAATTTATTAGCCAGGTAAATTCCAAGATATAAAATGATATGCATCTACTTTGTCATTTTTCTCTTCAAATAACCATAATTCACAACTGCTATTAGGATTGTGCTCACTTTTAGGGGTAAATAATTGAACCAAAAGAGTGTTTTTGTTTATCCATTTAAAATCAAAATCATAAGTTAGATTGTCTGTGCCATAAGCTATATATCTCGTGTCTTTCATACGCTCTACATCTTTTAGCTCTGGTTTTGGTGAAAAAAATAACGTTAAAACATAGTCTTTCCATACATCTAATATGGTAGCACCAATATAAGTATACATACCGTCGTTCCAAATTTTCTTTACAAGTTTTTTGCATTCTTTATTCAAAAACTTTTTAGGTATCGTCTTTTGTTTCCAACTATCATAATAATCATCTGTTGCAAATGATAAATTTACAGCTAAAAGTAAAGCTAAGATTATTTTAAAGATTGATTTCATAAATATATTGTTCATTATTAATCGGGTAAATTTTTAGACGTAAAACTATATACATCTACGCTACCATCTTCTTCTTCATATAGCCATAATTCACAGCTTGATTTAGAATATTTATCAGCATGAAAATGTAGTTGTACCAAAAGACTTTTGTTGTTTAACCACTTAAAATCAAAGTCGTAACAAAAATTTTTATTACACTCTTTGTATTTTTGATTTTTTAGATGTTGTATTTCTTTAATTTTTAAGTCGTAGTCTCCATATAAATTTAAAATAGGCTCTTTGTATATATTTAATATAGTTGTTTGACGATAGGAAACCTTGCTTTCATTCCAAATGTCTTTTGATATTGTTTTGCAACCTTGACTCAAAAACTTTTTTGATATTGTCTTTTGCTTCCAGCTATCATAATAATCATCTATATAATCATCTGTTGCAAATGATAAATTTACAGCTATAAGTAAAGCTAAGATTATTTTAAAGATTATCCTCATAATATTTCCCCAAAAGTATTTTTATATCCCTCTTTTAATATCTCAATAGGATCTGCTAAGTCTTTACGCCTTTTAAATTTATTGTTTGGATCATTGGTGACGGTTAAAGGATCATCTTTGTTGGCTCCATTTGTAAAGTACTCAAAGTGAAGCATGGTTACTATTTTTTTATCAACTATATTTGGGTGATCACCGTTATCAATCATTAGTCCAGAATATCCTATAACCTGACCTTTTCGCACCATATCACCCGCTTTTACTTTTACTCTTGAAGGATCAACCTCGCCATATCTTATTATAAAGCTACCAAATTCTACTGTGTCGTATTGTATCGTTATGTGATCGGTTTTACAGTAAAAATTACCAGTCTTTATTACTTCGCCATCAGCTATAGATACTATCTCTACATCTGACTTAAATGTTTTTATGTCTACATTCTTTTTAAAAGGCATATCTGTATATAGATCTCTTGCGGCGTGTTGTCTTTTGCCATTGTTTCTATTTCTGCCAAATATTGCTTGGCTCTCACCCTTGTCTCCCAACATAAGCGTCCAGTCATATTCCATATCTCTATTATTTAAAGGCTTGATTTTTAGTGGAAAAACTATCTCATTGCTCATCTCTACTTTCGCTAAGACCCCCTCATCTCCATCTTCCCACATACCACTATCTACTCTAGTTAAACTCTTTGATTCATTAAAAGAGTTAATAAATTTATCCATATTCTCTTTACTTAATAAATTTATACCAAGCTTATCATCTTTATCTGCATTAGACTGATTACTAGAGCTCTCTTCTTTTGCATAAATTTGATAGCTCTTATTTGTCTTCTCATCACTTTTTAGCTCTTTGCTTAGCTTATCATCTTCATATATATTTATCTCATTTGATGAGATATCTTTGCTTATATATAAGTAATTACCATTTTTTATTAAAGCATTGTCTTTATTATCACTAAGCTTTAATTTAGCATCAAATGCCTTCTCTTTTATAGCATGCTCAAACTCATATATAACTAGCTTATCATCTTTAAATTTAATATATAGAGGTATCTTTATATCTATCCTTATATGATTTTTGCCATATCTTGTATAAAACTTAAATTTATCCTTATCACCTTCAAGATATGCAAAAAATACTATAGTATGACCACCTTGCTTTAGCTTATCTAGATCATCTTTTTGTATAACATCTAAAATTTTAAATGTTATCTCTTTGCCCTTTTGATCTTTTAAGACTACTACATCTTTTGGATTTGATTTGGATAGTTCATCATACTCTTTACTATTTATTACCTTATATCCCCAAAGTATCTCTTTATATCTCTTACTACCTTTTTCTTGTTTATATATAGCCTTTAAGCTTATTGGCTCATTTGTCTTAAATGGATACTCACTATCAGAGATTACATTTGTTATATGATCTGTTATATCTCTTAACGAGACCTTATTGCTATAGCAAAAGTTAGAGCTACTCTTATCTTGATATCCTAAAGATATTACAGCTGTATCAGTGTGAGCATGAATATCTTTAGTGCTATAAACTTTACTTAGATCACTTGAATAAAGTATAAATTTAGTATCTCCTTTATTCTCTTTATCTATTGGGATATTAAATGTAGCTGTATATGAGTTTTTAATATCTGAGTCTTCATTTTTTACTAAAGATATACTCTCATATATACTTTTATCAAAGCAGTGATGAAGATATATCTTATCTATATCTTCACTTGCCTTACCATCTTCGTTTTCAATTATGAGATTATTTATTGTAAGAGTAAGACCTGAACTTGATGCTGATGTAGGCACTACATTGTTGCCATGAGCTAGACGAAGCTTTATATCAAACATAGCTGAGTCTTTATCGTCTCTTAGGGTAAAGTTATTCTCTTTGGCGAAATTTAATAAAGAGAAATTTAGGTGTTTGTTGTTAGACGAGGGGAGTTTGAAGTGATGAGAAGTAGGTACGCTACTCCTCTTTTCTATTCTCTGGTAAAACTAAATGACCATTTTTGTCTATTAGGGAGTATTGGACTAATAAAACATAGCTTGCATCCCAGCAATGATTATACCCAAAGCCCTCAATATCGTAGTCCTTATATTTTTCTTCAAAATTTTTATAAAGCTTTAAATTTTCTTCTTTTTGTTTTGCGCTTATGCCTTCAAATTTTAGGTCTGATATAGAGATGGTATCTTCAAAAACCTCTTTAAATTTCTCATAGTCTTCGCCGTAAATTCTACTAAATAGCTCTTTATCGTCCTTATAAAGCATTAAAGTTAGCTTTGCTGCAAAGTCTCTATATTTTTCACTTATACAACCTATACTTTCAGATACAAATAAAGCCTTGCTCTCTACAAAGCTATAGTCATACTCTTTTTTTGAGTATCTAATGCACTCTTTTTTACTATCTTTTATCCTTTCTCTAGCTATCTTTTGAGCTTTATCTTTTAAATTTGGAGCTTCTTTTACTATTAGATTATAAAGATCTGCAAAGTAGTTATCTCTAAAAGAGTTATAGTCTGACTGGCATATAAAGTCTTCTAGAGAGTATTTTTTAAATTTATATTTGCCCTTGGCATCATAGCAAGCAAAGCTTGGTGAAATAGTATGGCTGCCATAGTCCATTATGGGATCAAGTGGATAGTCGTTTATCTGCGAAAAGTCATAGGCAAATTTTATCATAGCTTCGTCTGGGCTTAAAGGCTCGTAAGCATATAAACTTAAGCCTACTTTCAAGCTAGTTAATAATATAATTTTAAATTTCATCATATTTCCTTACTGAAAAATCTTAAACACATTTGCTGTTTTAATGCGTTTATAGGCTTCTTTCCTATGCTCAAGGCTAAGTTTTTGCGGATTTATAACTGCAGTTATACGTTCTACTATATCACTATTATCCAAATCCGCTTTGCTTTCATCGGCTATTTCATAAAGACGATATTTTTTAGGGTTAGACCTTTCTATAATCCAGAAATATGCAGCACTTATTAAGGCGTATTTACCATCTTGTGATATGAGATCAGGGTTTTTTAATAGATCTGTATCTTTGTCGACTAAAAATTTTTTGTGTGAATAATTATTAAATCTTGCATAGTTGTCCTTCCCTGTTAATTGCTTAATTCCCCTACCTCTAAAATTAAATCCATCATCTCCACCTTCATTGCCTAAATGATTTTTTCCACGATCAGAGTACATAGCGTTACCAACAAATTTTGCCCATTTTGAAGGGTCTGTCTTGTCGTAATATTGTGGATATAGTTTTTTGGCTTCTTCTAATCTGGCTTTGCCTCTATAGCTAATTATATTATTCTCTGTAAATTTTTCTAACTCTTCTTCTAAAGTAAAATCACCTTTTGTTGTCTTTGCCTCTACAAAGCATTGCCCAAAAAAATGCTCCAATCTATTTCTAGTATCAAGCTTATATTTTACATACATTTGAATTCCATCATCATCTCTTCTATTTAGTTCATCTACCATTTCTTGCAGGATATATTCTTGATTTATTTTTATATTAGTAAATATTTGTTTTAGCATACTTAGCGTAAAAGGATAGTCTTTAATCTCTATTAAAACATTTATCCCCTCATCTCCATCTTCCCACATACCACTATCTACTCTAGTTAAACTCTTTGATTCATTAAAAGAGTTAATAAATTTATCCATATTCTCTTTACTTAATAAATTTATACCAAGCTTATCATCTTTATCTGCATTAGACTGATTACTAGAGCTCTCTTCTTTTGCATAAATTTGATAGCTCTTATTTGTCTTCTCATCACTTTTTAGCTCTTTGCTTAGCTTATCATCTTCATATATATTTATCTCATTTGATGAGATATCTTTGCTTATATATAAGTAATTACCATTTTTTATTAAAGCATTGTCTTTATTATCACTAAGCTTTAATTTAGCATCAAATGCCTTCTCTTTTATAGCATGCTCAAACTCATATATAACTAGCTTATCATCTTTAAATTTAATATATAGAGGTATCTTTATATCTATCCTTATATGATTTTTGCCATATCTTGTATAAAACTTAAATTTATCCTTATCACCTTCAAGATATGCAAAAAATACTATAGTATGACCACCTTGCTTTAGCTTATCTAGATCATCTTTTTGTATAACATCTAAAATTTTAAATGTTATCTCTTTGCCCTTTTGATCTTTTAAGACTACTACATCTTTTGGATTTGATTTGGATAGTTCATCATACTCTTTACTATTTATTACCTTATATCCCCAAAGTATCTCTTTATATCTCTTACTACCTTTTTCTTGTTTATATATAGCCTTTAAGCTTATTGGCTCATTTGTCTTAAATGGATACTCACTATCAGAGATTACATTTGTTATATGATCTGTTATATCTCTTAACGAGACCTTATTGCTATAGCAAAAGTTAGAGCTACTCTTATCTTGATATCCTAAAGATATTACAGCTGTATCAGTGTGAGCATGAATATCTTTAGTGCTATAAACTTTACTTAGATCACTTGAATAAAGTATAAATTTAGTATCTCCTTTATTCTCTTTATCTATTGGGATATTAAATGTAGCTGTATATGAGTTTTTAATATCTGAGTCTTCATTTTTTACTAAAGATATACTCTCATATATACTTTTATCAAAGCAGTGATGAAGATATATCTTATCTATATCTTCACTTGCCTTACCATCTTCGTTTTCAATTATGAGATTATTTATTGTAAGAGTAAGACCTGAACTTGATGCTGATGTAGGCACTACATTGTTGCCATGAGCTAGACGAAGCTTTATATCAAACATAGCTGAGTCTTTATCGTCTCTTAGGGTAAAGTTATTCTCTTTGGCGAAATTTAATAAAGAGAAATTTAGGTGTTTGTTTTTGGATGTTTGGTCTTCAAAGTACTTCATACTTATAGCGCCATCTTCTAGTTTATACTCTATATCATCACTATTTTGCTTTATACTAGTAAAGGTGGCACCATTTATCTTATCTTCTTCATTTTTGTTTTCTTGATAGAGTATTACTGTGTCTTTGCTCTTTGCATTTTTAAATTTTATCTCTTCATTTTTACTATCTTCGTAAGAGTCAAATTTAAAGTCAGTAAGTATTAGCTCGCATAAATTTACCTTGCCATAGTTTGGCCTACTAGAATTTAGCTCCTTTGGATTTAGCTCACTGCAATCAAATGGAGTCTGACTAGCTAGAACAACGGTAAATTCGCTCTTTTTAGGTTGAAAGACTCTAATAGGAGTTGTCATCTTTCTTGGACATAGCAAGAGTATATTTTCTTGTTTGTAAAATTCCTCCTCTCTTTGCCTTAAGAGCTTATTTATTCTTGAAGTGTTTGAAGCATTTGAGCTGATTAAATTTACGCAGTATATGTTTTCAAGGCTAAAGGTCTTTGTACTTTGAGTGCTTAATAAAGAATTTATCTTTGTAACAAATGGCTGAAATAAAGCATCACATTTTGATGCATCTGATGCATTTAAATTTGACTCATTTTCTTGAAGCTTCATAAATTCTAAATGAGTGACGTTTTGGACGATCTCTTTATTGTTTTGGTTTTTTGATTTATATTTCGCTTTGGATATATTTAAATGGCTAAAAACATCTATGCACTCGGCAAAATTAATATTTTGTTTGTCACTTTCATAAAGCCCAAACTGAGTTGAAATTTTTTCTCGTAAAAGAGATATTTTATTGCTTGCTTCATCACTAAAGCTTTCATATGCTAGCCAAAACCAGGCCTTAAAACGATTTTTGCTTTTGATGTAGCTTGCTAGGGATGGATCAATATTACTTTTTTTACTGATATAAAGAAGTGCTAAAAGTGCGATATGCTCTCTTGAAATTTGGCTGTTTTGTGTATCTGAAGTGAGCGAAACGGCTTGTAAATTTTTAAGTGGAGAGTTGTTTAATTTTTGATTTATCTCTTGGACTAGCGGCGTAAGCTTTTGCTCCAAGATGGCATTTAGCTGATCTTCTGAACTAAATTCAAACTCAGGTAAAGTATCGGCACCTCCAGACTTTGCATAAGCCTCTTTTGCGGCATCATTTATCTTTTTAAAAAGTTCATCTGTATTTATCTTTTCTATGGTGGTCGCACTCGTGGTGTTAGCAATAGTTTGCTTGACATCTTTTATGACTTTATCTTTGTTGTTTTTATAAATTTGAGCACAAATAAGTTCTATATCATCTTTTAGGCTAAAGCCATATCCAATAAGTAACTTGTTGTTAGATATAAATGGTCTGCTTATGTCATTGTCATATGAAAATTTTATGATATCTATTAAATTTCTTTTAAAATTTACATCATTTCTGGGCGTTAGAGGCATTAAACTTCCTTGGAAATTTTTGCTAAATATTAGCACAAACTTAAAAAGTATTCAACAATAAAACTTTATAGTAAAAATTTATGTCAAAAAAATAAATTTGCATATTTTTGTTTTTGGTTAGACTACTTAAAATGGCTTGTAAATTTTAAAGTGCCTTTATAAACTCTTTAAATTTATCGCCTCGCTCGGCATAACTCCTAAACTGATCAAGACTCGCAGCTGCCGGGCTTAGAAGCGCTATCTCGCTGGTCTTTAGCTCTTTATTTATCTCATTGACAGCATTTTGTAAAAAATCGCATTTCAAAGCCGGTATGCCAAATTTAGTCGCTAATTTCATGAGTTTGTCACTATTTGAGCCAATGGCGTAAATTTTTACTCTTAAGCTCTTTAAGTCTTCAAAAAGTGGCGTCATATCAACACCCTTATCATCGCCACCAAGTATTAGATGTATGAAATGATCTTTGTAGCGTTTTACGGCTTGTATGCTCGCATCTATGTTAGTCGCTTTTGTGTCATTGACCCAGGTTCTGCCATTTTTGTCGCTAAATTCTTCAAGCTTGTTTGCCTCGATGACGAAGGTATTTAAAAGCGCGACATCGCAGCGGTCAAATAAAATTTTCTCCACCGCTAGTGCTAGCAGTGCATCAAGCAAAAATGGCGTTTTGAATTTTATATCATCTACGCTTACGCCACAAAATTTAGCTAAGTCATTTTCGTCTTTATATGCGATCACTTTTGCCCTTGTTGGCGTGTTGGCGTAAATTTCAGGCACGATCGCTACGCTACTTTCGCTCATGCTAGCAAGTGGCTTTAGCTTAGCCTTTTCGTATTCGCTCATGTCTCCATGCCAGCTTAAATGATCTGGAGTGATCGGCAAAAGCACGTAGATGCCAGGTGTAGCGCGGTTTGTGTAGTGCAGGGTAAATGAGCTAGTCTCAAGTATCCAAATTTTAGCGTTTGAGTCTAAATTTGCTAGCGCAATGCCGACGTTACCGCCCATGACTGAGCCCTTGCTCTCTAGTAGATGCTGCGTCATCTTTGTGGTCGTAGTCTTGCCGTTTGTGCCACTTATCCAGATATTAAATGGCAGATTTTCTTTATAAATTTCATAAAAATAGTCATACTCGCTAACTAAATTCTTAGCTTTTTTAATAAGCTCGTGATGAGGCGGGATGCCTGGACTTGGTATCTCTAGGCTGCTTTTTGCTGGGTCAAATTCGCTAACTGGCAAAAGAGCATTGCCAAACTCATCTTTTGAAATTTCACTAAATTTATCATCATAGATATCCCAAAGGTCGTCTTTTGTGAAATTCTTTGCGATCGCCTTTATCGTGCCACCGTAGCCAAATAGCGATTTTTTCATGACTTTCCTTATCTGATCTTTAGCGCAGTTAGTGCGATTAGGTTTGCTAAAAGTGCGATGATCCAAAAGCGAACGATGATCTTATTTTCCGCCCAGCCTTTTATCTCAAAATGGTGATGTATAGGCGCCATGAGAAAAATTCTACGTTTGAAAATTTTAAAGCTTCCCACTTGCAAGATGACGCTTAGGGTCTCAACGACAAATATGAGTCCGATGATGATGAGTAAGATTTCGTTTTTGGTAGCAACACCCATAAAACCGATATATGCTCCAACACTTAAGCTACCGCTATCGCCCATAAAGACTTCAGCTGGATGGCAGTTAAACCATAAAAAGCCCATCAATGAACCAATTAGGGCTGAAGAGACAACAACGCTTTCACCAACACCTATGATCTTTGGCAAGAGTAAATATGAGCTAAAGACCGCGTGTCCGCAGATATAAGCAAAAACGCCAAGTGTCAGAAGCGAAAATATAGATGGCACGGTAGCTAGCCCGTCAAGCCCGTCTGTTAAATTTACCGAATTTGAAGCAGCGACTATGACCAGTGTCCAAAAGAAAATGGCAAAAATTTTTAAATCTAAAATAGGTTGCTTAAAAAAAGGTAGATAAAACTCGGTGCTAAGCTCGTGACTTGCATATAAAAAAACAGAAATTACAAAGGCTATTAAAAACTGAAAAAAAAGCTTTGCTTTTGGGCTTAGGCCGGCGTGATTTTTTGCTCCTAAAATTTTACTGTAATCGTCCTTGTGGCCAAGCAGTGTAAAGCAAACTAGGCAAAAGAGAGATGTTAAGACAAATGCGTTATCAAGCCTTGCACAAATTACCGTGGAAAGTACGGCTGTGAAGACAAAGACAAGTCCGCCCATGGTCGGTGTTTTGGCCTTTTTTTGGTGAGTTTGCGGGGCAAGCTCGTAGATAGGCTGGGCAGCGTTTTTTGCCTTTGCCCAAGTGATAAATTTAGGCATCAAATAAGCTGTGAGTGCAAAAGCGATGAAAAAAGCGATACCAGCACGGACGGTGATGTATTGAAAGATATTAAAATTTAAAATTTCATAGATATAGTAAAACATGAGAGCCTTTATTTTTAAAAAAAGCAATTTTAGTATAATGGCCTTAAAAATTATCTAAAATTAAGGATAAATTTTCAAAATGAGTCAAAAAACTATTTTAATAATAACTGATGGTATTGGATTTAATAAAAGCGGTAAATTTAACGCATTTGAGGCGGCTAAAAAGCCAAATTACGAGAAATTTTTTAAAGAAATTCCAAACTCGCTCATAAAAACCTCTGGAAACGCTGTGGGACTACCTGAAGGGCAGATGGGAAACAGCGAAGTAGGGCATATGTGTATAGGAAGTGGGCGAGTTTTGTATCAAAATTTGGTCAAAATTTCACGCAGCTTCGCTGATGGCTCGATAGCAGAAAATGAAGCCCTAAAAGCTCTTTTTAAAAAGTGCAAAAAAATTCACGTCATAGGGCTTTATAGCGACGGCGGAGTGCACTCTCACATGGAACATTTTGATGGCATGTGCGAGCTTGCTAGCAAAAATGGCTGCGAAGTTTTTGCCCATGCTATCACCGATGGACGCGACGTTAGCCCAAACAGCGGTCTAAATTTCATAAAAAACTTGGAGACTAAATTTAAGGTAGCGACGGTTTGTGGAAGATTTTACGCGATGGATAGAGATAAACGCTGGGAGCGCGTAAAAGAGGCCTATGATAGCTTAGTGGAGGGAGCAAATTTAAGCAGTTTGTCGCCAAGCGAGTATCTACAAAAAAGCTACGATGAGGGCGTGACTGATGAGTTTGTAAAGCCAGCAAGCTTTAATGGCTTTAAAGGCATAGGCGAAGATGACGGCGTGATCGTAATAAATTTTAGAAATGATAGAGCTAGAGAAATTTGCCAGGCTCTAGGCGAGGAGAAATTTAGCGAGTTTGAGCGACCTTTTGCTATCAAAAATCTTATCACCATGACCGAATACGACGCAAATTTTAAATTTGAAGTGCTATTTAAAAATGAAAAGATAAAAAATACCCTAAGCGAGGTCATAGCAGCGGCTGGGCTAAGGCAGCTTCACACGGCTGAAACTGAAAAATACGCCCACGTAACATTTTTCTTTAATGGTGGCGTTGAGGAGCTAGCCAGCAACGAAACGAGAGTGCTCATCCCTAGCCCAAAGGTAAAGACCTACGACGAAAAGCCAGAGATGAGTGCAGCAGAAGTTTGTAAAGCCGTGATAAAGGGTATGGATGATGAGCAAGACTTCATCGTGGTAAATTTCGCAAATGGCGATATGGTAGGGCACACTGGAAATTATGAGGCCGCAATCAAAGCAGTAGAGGCAGTAGATAGGGCTCTTGGAGAAATTTACACTAAAGCAAAAGAGAAAAACTACGCGATGATCATCACGAGCGATCATGGAAACTGCGAAGAGATGCGCGATAGTAGTGGCGAGCTACTGACAAACCACACGACTTATGATGTCTTTTGTTTTGTGATGGCTGATGGCGTAAAAAAAGTAAAAAACGGCGGTCTAAATAATATCGCTCCTAGTGTTTTAAAGATTATGGGACTTGAAATTCCAGCTGAGATGGACGAGGCGTTAATATAAAATAATGGAGCTAGTCGAGTTTTTTGGAGCGGATAAAGTCATAACCTTTATGCTCCTTTTTGCACGTCTTAGTGGGCTTATCGTATTTTTTCCATTCTTTTCTCACAATCAAATCCCGCTTAGCGTAAAAACTTTACTAGTTTTTGCCCTTTGTGTTGTACTTTTTCCGCTCTCACACGCTCATGAGCATGCTATAAATTTTTTGATTATGGAAATTTTAAGTGAGGCCATGCTTGGACTTTGTGCTGGGCTTTTGCTAAATATTGTTTTTGCCATACTTCAAATGGCTGGTGAGCAGATCTCTATGATCATGGGGTTTTCGATGGCTTCAGTGCTTGATCCACAAACTGGTACAAATTCGCCAGTAATTGCAAATATTCTAAATTTCATCGCGCTTCTTGCATTTTTGATGCTTGACGGGCACCATTTGATATTACAGTTTTATTCCACTTCACTTTCTGCTATACCGCTTGGAGATTTTTATCCAAGAAGTGGTGTGATGAGCTACGCCCTAAAGCTCTTCGGCAATCTTTTTATGTTTGGATTTGTTCTGGCTTTTCCTATCATCGCACTTTCTATACTCTCAGATGCTATTTTTGGCATGCTTATGAAAACTATGCCACAATTTAACCTATTAGTTGTTGGCTATCCTATTAAAGTGAGCATTGGCTTTTCGGTTTTGATAGCTATTTTAACCGGCATTATAAAAATCATAACTGATATGATGGTGCAGATTTTAAACGATATGCCAACACTATTTTTTTAAGTAAATAGCAATGAATTTTATCATAGAATACAGCCTCAAGCTCTTCAAGGAGGGATCATGAAAGTTGCACTTGTAAACAAAAACCCAGCAGTTTCTCGCCTTATAACGTTAAGTTTAAATAAGCTAGGCATAGAATATAGCGAATTTGACGATATTAATAGTGTTGGAGATCAATTTGATTATATTATCATCGATAGTGATATGGATAGTAGCGATGTTAATTTAAATCAAAAGATAATGTATCTAGCTCCTAGGGGCGGTGAAAAGCCTGATTTTGCTGATGTTATGCTTGAAAAGCCCTTTTTACCAACAGAATTTATTAGTTTATTTGAACAAAACAGAGATACTGACAACGATAAAGAACTTGAGCTTGGATTAGATGAGCCTGCAAATTTTAATGACTTTGACGAAAGCAATAAAAACTTTGATGATTTAGAAAATTTTGAACTTCCAGAAATTGACATGGGGCTTGAAAATTTAGTAAAAGAAGATGATAAGGCAGATAAATTTGATAATGAGGCTTTAGATGACGAGTTTTTAAAAGAGGAGCTAAGTGAACTAGAGGCTGAGGATTTAAAGGATAAAGATATCAGTTTTGATGAAACAGACACTGAACTCATAGATGATGATATTATAAATGACATAGCTAGCAAGTATATGGCTGATTCAGAAGATGTAGATAAATCCTTAGAGCAAAATAATGAGCCATCTATGACAAAAGAAGAGCATAGCGATGACTTTGATGAGCTTAGTTCGCTTGTGGATGAGATAGATGATATGGGCGAGAGCGACTTGGCAGATGAAGAGGCGAAAAACGAGCTTGATAAAATGGTCGAGCAAAATTCTCAAAATTTAGAAACTACCGAGCTTAATGAAGACTTTGTAGATGATATAAGCCAAAGTAAAAAAGAGCTCAGCGAGATCGAGTCTTTGGATAAAGAGCTAAACGAAGAAGCCAGCGAAGATGGTGAAAATTTTGATGAGCTAGAGGCTGATTTTGATAGTGATGAAAATTTTGAGTCTGAAAGCAGCGAGGCAAATTTAATAGATGAAGCTAGTCAAAATTTAGAGGAAGATATAGATAGAGAATCTACTAAAGAAGCAGAGGAGATTTCTTTAGACGAAGATATAGATCTTGAAAAAGAGCTAGCTAAAGAAGATCATGAAGAAATTTCTGAAGAAGTCCTTGCTCAAGAAGACCTAGGCATGGTAGATGAGGTGTTTGAGGAAGAAAATTTTAAAGAAGAGACGTTGGGTAGCCTAAATTTTGATGTAGCGTCTATTGAGGAAATAGATGAAAATACGATGCAAGCAGCATTTGGATTAAATAATGCGCCACAAACTAGCTCATGCGATGAAACAAAAATTGATGCTGACTATAAAGAAGAGCTAACCAAAAAGATCACAAAACACGTCCATGAGTCGTTAAACGAAAGCTCGCTAAGAGATGTGCTAAAAGATATGAACATAAAGATAAATATAAGTTTTGAGGAAAAGTAGTTGCAAGGACAAATTTTAGTAGTTTCTGGGCCTAGTGGAAGTGGAAAAAGTACGCTTTTGGGCCGTCTTTTAAAGGAAGAGAAGGATCTTTATTTTTCTATTTCAAGCACAACTAGGGCAAAAAGAGAAGGCGAAGTCGATGGGGTGGATTACTATTTTATAAAAGAAGATGAGTTTAAAAGAGGTATAGAAAAGGGCGAATTTTTAGAATGGGCGCAGGTACATAAAAACTATTATGGAACGAGTCTAAAGCCTGTTTTAGCAGCGCTTGAGGCTGGAAAGATAGTTATATTTGACATTGATGTGCAAGGCTTTCACATCGCACTTGAAAAATTTAAAAGTTACATAACCTCAGTTTTCATCACGACCGCAAATAAAAAAGAGCTTAAAAAACGCTTGAAAAACCGCGGAACTGATAGCGACGAAACGATAGAAAATCGCCTGATGAACGCAGTTGGTGAGATGGAGCACATCTTAGAATATGATTATTTTTTGGTAAATGATGACATTGAAAAGAGTTATAAAGGATTAAAATCAATTCTTAGAGCGATGAGGTTAAAAAGCGCGAAAATAGACTTAAGACGCGTTATTGATGAGTGGATAGATTGCTAGAAATTCAGGAATTTATGATAACATTTTGAAAAATTTATTGAGGAGAAAAAATGGGTTCTTTTAGTATTGGTCACTGGCTAGTTGTTTTAGCGATTATTGTTTTACTTTTTGGAGCAAAGAAGATCCCAGAACTTGCAAAAGGACTAGGCAAAGGCATAAAGACTTTTAAAGCTGAGATGGAGGATACAACACCTGAAAAAAGTGAGAAAGTCGAGCATAAAGAAGAGAATGCCGATAGTCAAAAAATAGAAGAAACAACTAAAAACGCATAGGTTTTAGAGTTGAAAAATAAAATAAAAGCTGAAATTTCAAAGGTTTTAGAACGTGAATTTGTGCTTGAAAAGCCAAAGGATAAAAATTTAGCCCACTATGCAACGCCACTTTTTAGCCTCGCAAAGGAGCTAAGAAAGTCGCCAGCCATGATAGCTAGCGAGTTTGCCGATAAATTTAGTGATAGCAAAATAGTTGAAGCTAGTGCAGTAAATGGCTACTTAAATTTCAAGCTAAAAAGCAAGTTTTTAGATGAAATTTCAAAGCAAATTTTGCTAGACAGCGAAAATTTTGCAAAAGAAGATGTGAAAAAAGATAGCTATTTAATAGAATACATCAGCGCAAACCCAACTGGACCGCTTCACATCGGGCATGTTAGAGGCACAGTTTACGGTGATACTTTGGCAAGACTTGGTAAAAGACTTGGCTACGCTATCTCAACAGAATACTATATAAACGATGCTGGTAATCAAATCGACCTACTTGGCACTTCGATATCGCTTGCGGCAAAAGAGCAGCTTTTTAACGAAAGCGTCGTCTATCCAGAGAAATACTACCGCGGGGATTATATTTTAGATATTGCCAAGCTTGCAAATGAGAAATTTGGCAAGGAAATTTTTTATGATGAGAGTAGAAACCTCGAACTTGCCGAGTTTGGCAAGGATATCGTGCTTGAGATCATTAAAAAAGATTTAGCTGACGTTGGGATATTTATAGAGAGCTGGGCTAGTGAAAAGGCTCTTTATGACGGCCTAGAGCCAACTATAAACAAGCTAAAACGTTCAAATCAAATGTATGAAAAAGAGGGCGCTACTTATATCGCTTCGACTACGCTTGGCGATGATAACGATAGGGTTGTGGTTAGAAATGACGGCAGACCAACATATCTAGCTGGTGACATTATCTATCATAATGCTAAATTTGAGAGAAATTTTGACCACTACATAAACATTTGGGGCGCGGATCACCACGGATATATCGCAAGGCTTAAGGCTGCGATAAATTTTCTTGGATACGATGAAAACAAGCTTGAAGTGATACTTATGCAGATGGTTAGCCTGCTAAAAGAGGGCAAGCCATACAAGATGAGCAAGCGCGCTGGTAATGCCGTGCTAATGAGTGATATCGCAAGCGAGATCGGTGCTGAGGCGCTTAGATTTATCTTTATAAGCAAAGCAAATACGAGTAGTTTGGAATTTGACGTGGATGAGCTTAAAAAAGAGGATAGCTCAAACCCTATCTTTTATATAAACTACGCTCATGCTAGGATAAATCAAGTCTTCGCAAAGGCTGGGAAAAACGTTTGTGACGTGATAAATGCAAATTTTGAATGCCTAGATGAAAATGCTAAAAATTTACTTTTTGAGGCGCTAATCTTACCCGAAATTTTAGAGGATGCTTTTATCTCAAGACAGCTTCAAAAGATCCCAGACTATTTGAAGTCACTAGCTGCTAGTTTTCATAAATTTTATAACGAAAACCGTGTGGTTGGAAATGAAAACGAAGATAGCTTACTAAAAGTCTTTGCAGTTGTTGCTATCTCGATAAAAACAGCATTTAATATAATGGGAATTACAGCTAAAGATAGGATGTAGAATTTACATTTATTTTGGCTAAAAGCAACAAAATTAAATTTGAAAAAAGGTTTATTTAAAATATCTCAAACTCATGATGCTCTTGAGAATTTAAACGCCTTTTTTCTCAAATACAATCGCAATAGTTTTTACTATGATCTTTATCTCCAGCCAAAGTGACCAGTGTTTGATGTAGTAAAGATCATACATTAGTTTTTGTTTGGCGTCGTGTGTATTTGAGCCATAAGGGTAGTTTACCTGTGCCCAGCCGGTAATCCCAGGGCGAACGATATGACGTTCGTTGTAGTATGGTATCTCTTTTTCAAAGAAATTTATCCAGTGTCTTCGCTCAGGCCTTGGCCCTATTAGATGCATTTGTCCTCGAAAGACATTTATACATTGCGGCACCTCGTCTACACGAGTTTTTCTCATAAATTCTCCAAACTCAAATACTCTCTCGTCATTTTCGCTAGCAAATTTTGCCCCATCTTTCTCGGCATCTTCCATCATCGAGCGAAATTTAATACACTCAAATTCCTTGTTATCTAGCCCAACTCTACTTTGTAAAAAGTAAAGGCTTCCAGGTGATTGCTCATCTATCTTTCTCTTTACATAAAATTTTAGACCAAAAAGCAAGATAAAAAGTATCAAGCAGCCAGCATAATCGATCATTCGCTTGAGTGCGTAATCAAAGGCACCATAAGGCCTTATCTCATCTAAAAAATTAAGGTTTTCGCCATTTTCTGGGATATAACATTTGTGCAGATAAATTTCTAAAAAATTCTCTACGTTTAGAAATTTTATCTTTTTATACTTCGTTTTAAACTGCAAAAGCGTGAGAAATCTCACCAGTTTGCCATCAACTGGCTTTGCGGTATTTAGCACGATTAGCCTTTGATCGCCTGATTTTATGAGATTTTCTAGTGCGCTTCGCAAGGCTTTTGCGTCACTATTTTCATGGGATAAAAAATTTACTTGACCAAATTTCTTTCTAAGCTTTTCTAGTTCTAGGCCGGTAAAAGCATATTTTTCGCCAAGGATGATCATAGTCCTATCCCTTTATCTTTATTTTAAATTTGCATTATAAAATTCGTCTAATTATACCCAAACGTGCTAATTGCATTTTTAAAAAATAGATTAAGGTTAAAATATGTCTCATAAATTTCTTGCTGTGCTTATTCTAGCGCTCATATGCATCATTTCTTTTGCACTCTCAAACACACTTTTAGCTAAATTTCACACCAGCCCGCTCATCATCTCTATCATTTTAGGCGCCATTTTTGCAAATCTTTTTACCAAACAGACTCAAATTTTAAAAAGTAGTGGCGTCGTAGCGATCGCTGGGAAGCAAATTTTAAGGCTTGGTATCATACTTTTTGGCTTTAACATAAGTCTTGGCGAGATCACAAGTGTCGGCACTCTTGGCGTTATATACGCAGCTTTTATGGTTTTTGCGACCTTTTGCTTTGCGCTTTTTACCGCCAAAGCCTTGGGGCTTAGCAAGGATAGCGCTGTGCTCATTGGCTCAGGGGCAAGTATATGCGGTGCAGCTGCTGTTATGGCTACTCAAAATGAGATAAAAGCAGACGCAAACAAGCTTGCTATCGCCATTTGTACGGTGGTACTTTTTGGGACGATTGGTATGCTTATCTATCCATTTATCGCCAATTTTCTAGCTCTCACGCCGCAACAAACTGGCTTTTTTATCGGCGGCTCACTTCACGAAGTAGCTCATGTAGTGGCAGCCTCAGCAGCATTTGACGGCACAGCAAGCAGCACCGCCGTCATCATAAAAATGCTTCGCGTAATCATGCTAGTACCTTTTTTGTTTTTGCTAAATTTCTTAAATTTAAGCCAAAATAGCGGTGGCTCAAAGCTAAAGAGCATACCTTGGTTTGCGCTATTTTTCTTAGTGGCGATCTGCGTTAGATCTTTGCCATTTTTTCCTGAAAATTTGGTGCAAATTTTAAAGCTAGCCGCTAGTATCTGCCTTTGCGTCGCGATGTGTGCTTTAGGATTTGGGATAGATAGAAGCATTTTTAAAGCGACGGGCAAAAAGCCATTTTTGCTAGCATTTTTTATATTTTTATGGCTTATTTGCTCATCGCTTGTCTTTGTTAAGACTCTTTGTTAGTTTTTAGTTTTTGCAAAAACTCTTCGATGTTGTATTTTGCTCTGTAGGCTGGGCTTAAAAGGTGTATCAAAATGTCGCCAAGGTCCATCACGATCCAATCAGGCGAGCTCTCCGTGCCTATAAATTTCTCTCCAAGAGGTTTAAGCTCCTCTTTTAGATCCTCGCTCAGTGAGTAAGCGTGCCTCTCGCCAAGCGTTGTAGCGATAATTACGGCTTTTACGAAATAATCATCCCCGCTCATATCAAACACTTGTATCTCTTCAGCCTTTTTTGCATCTAAAACCTTAACTATACTTTCGGTGCGCTCTTGCATCGATCTCTCTTGCATCTTTAATCCTTGGTAAAAATTTATAATTTCATCTTTTATCTTACTAGGCAGCTCATCAAGCCCCTTTTGGTGCCTGATCTGTGACGAGCTAACATCCACGTGCACGTCCATTTTTTGTAAATTACGTGGAATTTCTATGTGATTGCGCTTGGCGATCACAAACTGCACTAAGCTTTTTAGCTCCTCGTAGCCATGCCATTTATCAAGTGTGGCTAGGTGGTCTGCGCCTATTATGAGATAAAATTTTTCTATCTTGAATTTCTCATACAAATACTTAACCGTCTCTATGGTAGGCACTGGGCGAGCTAAATTTATCTCATAGTCTGAGATCTCGACCTTCTCTAGGCCGCCCCAAATTTCTCTTATCCACTTTAGGCGAAGCTCTGGCGGAGCTGAAAATTCACTCTTAAAGGGGCTTATAAAAGTTGGCATGATGATGAGCTTGTCGATATCAAGGCCACTTAGTGCCATTTTCACAATGCTATCGTGTCCTAAATGAACCGGATCAAAGCTCCCGCCAAAAAGTGCTAACTTCATCTATTAAAGTGCCTTGTTTATATTTGTTTTAAAATTCTTTTTTGTAGAATTAGGCGTAATTATATCAAAAGGAGCTAAGATGTCAGTTAAAGTAGCAATAAACGGCTTCGGGCGTATCGGCAGGTGCGCTGCTCGTATTATTTTAGAGCGAGATGACGTTGAGCTTGTCGCTATCAACGACACCGCAACAAGGGATATGACGAGGTATTTGCTCAAATACGACAGCGTACACGGCGAATTTAAACAAGACGTTAAGGTGATAAACGACGAATTTATAGAAGTAAATGGTAAAAAGATAAGAGTTTTTTCAACAAGAGATCTAAACGAGCTGGGCTACGCAGACTACGGCGCAGACGTGGTTTTGGAGTGTACGGGCAAGTTTTTGACTACCGAAAAATGCGAGCCCTATCTAGCTCGCGGCATCAAAAAAGTCGTCATGAGCGCTCCGGCAAAAGACGATACGGCGACGTTCGTAGTCGGCGTAAATGACGATAAATATGCAGGCGAAGCGATCGTTTCAAACGCAAGCTGCACCACAAACGGCCTAGCTCCCGTCGCAAAGGTGCTAAACGATAAATTTGGCATCGTAAAAGGGCTGATGACCACGATCCACGCCTATACAAACGGACAGAGCCTAGTAGACGTAAAGGCCAAAGACTTCCGCCGCTCGCGCGCTGCGGCCCTAAATATCGGGCCGACGACTACCGGAGCCGCAAAAGCGATCGCAAAAGTACTTCCAGAGCTAAACGGCAAGATGCACGGACAAAGCGTGCGCGTGCCGGTCGCTAACGTTTCTATGGTCGATCTAACGGCGGTTTTAAAAAGACCTGCTAGCAAAGAGGAGATAAACGAGGCGTTTAGAGCGGCTGCTGAGTCGAATTTAAGTGGAATTTTATTCGTCGATGACGATTATAGGGTTAGCAGCGACTTTTGCACGAGCACATACAGCAGCATCGTAGCGAGCGATACTACGCAGGTCATAGCGGGCGATATGGTGAAGGTCTTTGCGTGGTACGACAACGAGTGGGGCTACTCGACAAGGCTTGTGGACCTAGCTAAGATCGTGGCTACTAAGTAAATTAAAGGGTGAAAAATGAGTGAAATTTTATCGATCAACGATCTTGAACTTGGCGGCGCAAAAGTATTTGTTAGGTGCGATTTTAACGTGCCGATGGATGAGTTTTTAAACATCACCGACGACCGCCGTATCCGCTCGGCGATCCCTACTATCCGCTACTGCCTAGATAACGGTTGCAGCGTGGTTTTGGCTAGCCACCTAGGACGCCCTAAAAACGGCTTTGAGGAGAAATTTTCGCTGCGAGGCGTGGCAAAGAGGCTTTCGAGGCTACTTGATAGAGACGTGATTTTTGCCGAGGACGTCATCGGCGCGGACGCCAAAGCTAAAGCCGCCGCGCTAAAACCTGGCGAAATTTTGCTTCTTGAAAATTTACGCTTCGAAAAGGGCGAGACCAAAAACGACGAGGCGTTAGCCGCTGAGCTAGCTAAATACGGCGAATTTTACATAAACGACGCGTTTGGCGTCTGCCACAGGGCGCATAGCTCGGTCGAGGCGATCACTAAATTTTACGACAAGAAGCACAAAGCGGCGGGATTTTTGCTACAAAAAGAGATAAATTTTGCTCAAAATCTCATCAAACACCCTGCGCGCCCGTTTGTGGCGGTCGTTGGCGGCAGTAAGGTAAGCGGCAAGCTACAAGCCCTACACAACCTGCTTCCGCGCGTGGATAAGCTGATAATCGGCGGCGGTATGGCGTTTACGTTTTTAAAATCGCTCGGCGAAAATATCGGAAATTCGCTACTCGAAGAAGACCTCATCGAGGATGCGCGAGAAATTTTACGCAAGGGCAGGGAGCTTGGCGTTAAAATTTACCTGCCAGTAGACGTCGTCGCAGCTCAGACTTTTTCAGCAGAAAGCGCCGTGAAATTCGTCCCCGCGCAAGAGATCCCAAGCGGCTGGATGGGGCTAGATATCGGACCGGCGTCCATTAGGCTCTTTAAAGAGGTCATCGCCGATGCACAAACCATCTGGTGGAATGGGCCGATGGGCGTTTTTGAGATGGATAAATTTAGCAAAGGCAGCATCAAAATGAGCCACGCCATCATCGACACTCACGCGACTACGGTCGTGGGCGGCGGCGATACGGCCGACGTAGTAGAGCGTGCGGGAGATGCCGACGAGATGACCTTTATCTCGACTGGAGGCGGCGCTAGTCTGGAGCTAATAGAAGGCAAAGAGCTACCGGGCATAAAACCGCTTAGAAAGGCTGCGGAGTGAGGTTTTTAGCAAATTTAAAGTGCAATCACACGAGAGCTAGCTTTGCTAAATATGCTCAAATTTTAGACGCAAATTTAAGCACAAACGACAACGTGACGGTTTTTCCTCCGTTTAGCGCGCTTGATCTTGCGGCTCATAAATTTAAACTCGGCGCGCAAAATTTCTACCCGTGCGAAAGCGGCGCTCACACCGGGGAGATCGGCAAGGCGATGCTGGACGAGTTTGGCGTAAAAAGCGTGTTGATCGGACACTCCGAACGACGCGAGCTGGGCGAGAGCGAGGAGTTCTTGCGCGCTAAATTTGACTTCGCCGCAGAGGTGGGCTGGCAGATCATCTACTGCATCGGCGAAAATTTGAGCGTGAACGAAGCTGGCGGCACGAAGGAGTTTTTGGCCGAACAGCTAAAAAATATCGACCTTGGCTACGAGCGGCTGCTGATCGCCTACGAGCCAATTTGGGCGATAGGCACGGGCAAGAGCGCGAGCGCAGAGCAGATAGAGGAGATTTTAAATTTCATCCGCGAGAAGACGAGCGCGCCGCTACTTTACGGCGGCAGCGTAAACGTCGCAAATATCGGCGGGATAGCGGGAATTGCAAGCTGTGATGGAGTATTAGTAGGAACGGCCAGCTGGGACGCCTCTGGTTTCTTGGAACTTATTAGCGCGTCATCTCGCTGACGTCTTTAAATGATTTTGTAAATTTCGCCCTGCGACAGGCTAAATGCCTAGTCTTGGGACGAAATTTACTGCGAAACATTTAAATCCGCCTAGCGATATTTCCGCTTGTCGATTTATATTCAAAAATTAAATTTGGATTGTAAAATTGTAAGTCGCCTAGTCTAGCTTCGCGATACTGCCGCTGTCAAATTTAGTTTCAAATTTGGCGTTTTCGCGAGATTTCGCGAATTTTAATTTATAGAATTTTAAGTCAAATTGCGAAGGATTTTTCGCTTAGTTAAGGTAGGATTTAAAAAATAAGCAGAGTAGGCATATATTTTTTGAGTATTGCTTTTAAAATTTTAACGAAAGATAACTCTGCTTGCAGCTGTAAGCTTGTGAAGCAGAAAAAGTTAAGTAGCTTTAATAAAAAGGAGAACAAATGATACTAAAAGGCAAAAAGGGCCTCATCGTCGGCGTCGCTAACGCCAAGTCAATAGCTTACGGCATCGCAAAAGCTTGTCACGATCAAGGTGCGCAAATGGCGTTTACATATCTAAATGACGCTCTTAAAAAACGTGTAGAGCCGATCGCAGAGGAGTTTGGGAGTAAATTCGTCTATGAGCTTGACGTAAACAATCCTGCTCATCTTGACGGTCTTGCGGATCGCATCAAAGCAGACCTTGGTGAGATCGATTTTGTTGTGCACGCAGTGGCCTATGCGCCCAAAGAAGCACTTGAAGGCGAGTTCGTAAACACGACTAAAGAAGCCTTTGACATTGCGATGGGCACGAGCGTGTATTCGTTACTAAGCCTTACTCGTGCGGTCCTACCGGTGCTAAAAGAGGGCGGTTCGGTGCTAACTCTTACATACCTTGGCGGACCAAAATTTGTGCCACACTACAACGTAATGGGCGTTGCCAAAGCGGCACTTGAAAGCTCAGTTCGCTACCTAGCACACGACCTTGGCGCTAAAAATATTCGCGTAAATGCGATCAGCGCAGGCCCAATTAAAACGCTTGCCGCAAGTGGAATAGGCGATTTTAGGATGATTTTACGCTACAACGAAGTAAATAGCCCGCTAAAACGCAACGTCACCACAGAAGACGTCGGCAACAGCGCTATGTATCTGCTTAGCGACCTAGCTAGCGGCGTAACAGGCGAGGTTCATTACGTAGACTGCGGCTATAACATCATGGGTATGGGCGACGTGGCTACCGACACCGAGGGTAACACGATCCTAGCTTGGGACGTAAAATAATCTACTAATACAAATTTGGCGGGGCGACTCGCCAAAATCTTCTTTAAAATTTCACCAAATTTATTGTAAGGATAGAAAATGAGAGCTTTAGACGGGCTTATAGTTACAAATAAGCCGGGCTTGGGAGCTTGGTCGAAGAACAGCTAAATAAGCTAAAAATGGGTGCAATTTTACTGCGTGATGAAAGCATAGTGCAAAGCGAGCTTTTAGGACTTCAGGTAACTACTTATTCACCGATGAAAGCGCTTGTTTATGGGTGCGGTGGCATAGTGATAGATAGTGGTTGGTTGCACCTACTTGGCTCAGTATGTGAGCAGATGAAGTGTGGAATTTATAGCTTTAACCTTGACAAAAGCTTTAGCGAGGTAGACAAACGTCCAGCTATTTGCTCATGGCAAACGATGTTTTATGTAAAATTTTCGCGATAAACGGCGGTGCCTTTGGTGGCAAAGCCGGCAATGTCTTTTACTGCGTGCCAGATAGCGGCAAATGGGAGAATACGTAGCTTGACTACTCGTAGTTTTTTACTGGGTGCCTTGTGGCAATATATCTAAATTTTACGAGCTTTATCGCTGGGATGGCTGGACTGAGGATGTAAGAAATTTTAGCCTTGATAGGATGATATTTGTGCTACCGCCGATACTTTGGCAAGACACCAACATAAGTCTAAGACTAAAAGATATGAAAAAAGATAGTATTTGCATGAATGAATATTTCAATTTTGCCTTCAAGAGCGTCTAATAAATTTGTATGATACTTCTATTAGATCCAAGAGTTTTGCTCTATCTTATTTAAATTTTAAAATTTCTTCATAGTCTATCTAAGACCTTTCTCTTATTCACATCTTACCCTCCCGCCGACCCCTCTCGTGTATTGTTATGTGGTACCCTATGTATACAAGCACACACACCCGATATAATACGTGAGAGAGTATA